>JANPGQ010000022.1:0-16300 GCA_031423975.1 Cytophagales bacterium
TAGTTTTCCCTTAATCAACCGCCCATCCGAGGAAACATCGGATAGGATATTGACGGTATTGTTTTTTAAGATATTATAACAATTGCCATTACATTGATAGTCATAAGGTGGGTTACGGATAAATGCTTGGGCATTTTTTACGCAACTCTGTGATGCTGCCACATAGAGGGCATTTGCCTCGCAAGTTATACAATGCACCAACCTTTCATAGTGGGTATATCGCCACATATAATTGTTCTTTTGGTTGGGTGTATCTTGAAAATCTAAGTAGATTTCATTGGCGGCTAATTGCGTTTTCCCATCGCTCGAAAGCCTACTGGTAGGATTAAAAATGTCATAAACTTTGTTGATAGCGGGCGTTGGCAATATCTGTTGGGGCGTAGATTCATAATTTTGCCCATCCGCTAAACTGAATTTTAATGTGTATTTTTCAGCGGAATTAATCCTAAAATTAACTGGAGGTAAAAATCCTCCTTCAGTCCCTGCCGAAATAAGTTTGGTTTCCAGCCCTGTTGATGATACTATGGATGCCTGAGTACCAGCAATCGGTTTTTTATAAAGAGACTCATTGACATAGTACGAGTATTGGATTTTGATAGTATCAGGATTCTGAAGGTCGTTAGTCATCAATCCTTCCACCACTAATACTCTATTATCTTGCCCGAAATCTGAATCATAAGGGTCAATACAGGCATTTAAGCCCGATAAAATCAAAAATAAGAAGACATATTTATAGATTGAATGAAAGGTTTTGTTATTCATAAAATAAAATAATTGGAGGATTTTGGATTAAAAATTGTTATTAAAAATCGTAAATTTTGAAGAATAAAGAGGAGTCAAAAGAGAAGGTTACTCATAATAACTGTTATATACTGTTATACATTTTTTGGTTTTATAAAAGTAGGTACTATTTCATTAACTGCCAAGTAAAGTGTAAATTTGGATTCAAAACTATTTAATTTTTCTAATAAATAATTGTACCCTTTAAATACGGTGTAAATTTAACCATTTGGAATTGATTTTCAACAGATCAATTTCTAAATCCTATAATTAATCTCTTTAAAAATGGCTTTAATTTCCAAAAAGAAAATTCCTTTCAAGATAAATCTCCAACTACGTAAGTACCTAATGAAATACGGGCGAGAAGCAAAAATGCCTATCCAATACGCTGACTTACTGAGGTTTGAGAGTTCCATCAGTCTCTATGACCGCTTTGGAGCAGACACACTTTGGATTACGGTTTTCTTCCCTCACAGTGAGATTGAACATATCTATGAAAGTTTAAAAAAGATTTATGCCGACCTCAAAACCGATGGCGATGAAAAGGTTATCAATCACCTAACCATCGACCGTGTGGATTTGTGTACCTACGGAAATACGCAACCCTTCCGTATCAGAATTGTGAATAGAGTAAACGATAATTTTGATTATTTTTATATTAAAAGAGCCGATTGTTCAAGAGTTTATGGAATGGAATTAGAGCATCTTTTATCACCCAATAGAATCTCTTATTTGACTTTTGAAAATACTTTGGTAGAAGAACACATCGCAGGCATTCCTGGTGATATGTTCTTTAAAAACAATCTTAGTGACCCCAAAATCAATCAAATCCGTTTGGCAAAAGAGTTTGTTAAGTTTAATGAAAGGTGTTTTGTGATACTTTTGGGCGATATGCACTCATCCAATTTTGTGGTGGATATTACGCCCGATTTTGAAGAAGAGTATTACCGAATCAGAGCCATAGATTTTGACCAACAGTCGTATGAAGGCAAGCGAACGGTATATATGCCCCAATATTTCAGACAAAATAATCCGCTGATAGAAATAGGTATGAAACACATGACCTCAGAGTCGGTAAAGCAATATCAAACCGAAGAACGTTCCCTGATTTCAAGACGATTGAAGGCAGAAAGTCAGCGGGTGTATGAGTTGATGTCGATAATGGCAAAAGACGATATTTCTTCGGAAGAAAACACTTTACAACTCAAAACGGAATTATCACAATATTACAAATCAGACAAATTTTTGAAATGCAAAACGATGGGCGAAATCGTTTGGGCGAGTCTGGAAGAAGTGATGCGACATTGAGGCTATTTCGTTTTCATCACTGAAAAAGGATGACAAGCTATTATTCCGTCTTCGCAAGGGATTGATTTTGCTCCTTGAAAAAGGGTAGTTACTTCTTGAGAAGATAACGGGCGATTGTAAAGACTTATATCATCTAATACACAATTAGCAAATTGTGATTGATTACGCCTGCATCCAATAGTTGCTGCAACTGCTTCTGTACCATATGAAGGTTTATCTGCTACTGAGGTAACACACTTCAGATAGCCGTCAACATATAATTTGTAAGCATTTGTTTCTCTTACAAAAACAATATGATACCACTGGTTCAAGTTTACATTTGTTCCTTGATGACAATAAACAAAATCGCCAAGTATAGTATATCCTGCTCCTGTAAACCCACTCGTTTCATATATATCACCCTCATTAAGTGATACATCCTGATCTCCTCCATCACTACCTACCGAAAAAAGAATGTATGGTGAACTTGGTGTGGGCATCAAGGAAGGCTTAACCCACAAAGAATAACTGAATTCAGTAGTTTGTAAATTGGTTGAATTGATTTCAATAAAATCAGAAATACCATTGAAACTATAAGCACTATTCGCCTTCCCTAAACGGTCAGTTGTTAAGGCTGCACCGTTCACCGTTCCGTTATTTCCATTACCAGTTTCATCTTTGGCATTTCCATTGAAAGGATAACAAGCTACCAGACCTTTCTTCAAATCCACCGTTGCAGGTGATTTTGTGGTTTGGTAGAGAGCAGTTACTTCTTCGGAGGTTATTGCACGGTTATATAGAGATATATCGTCTAAAACACAGTGAGCGAATTGTGATTGGTTACGCCTACTTCCAATAGTTGCCGCAACGATACCAGTACCGTAAAATGGAGGTTTTGTTACCGTTGAAGTTGTACACATCAAGTTTCCATCAAGATATACTTTATAGACATTTGTTTCTCTTACAAAAACAAGGTGATACCATTGATTTACGTTGGGACTTGCTCCTTTCTGACAGAAAACCGTTTCTCCTATACCAAGATAACCGCCCCCTGTAAAACCATCATTGGCATTAGCATAACTTTTATTCAAAGTTAAATCTTGGTCGCCAGATTCGCTTCCTACTGAAAATAAGAAATAGGCAATTCCCTCAGCAGGGATTGAAGAAGGTTTGACCCATAAAGAATAAGAAAATTCTGTTGTTTGAAGTTTTGAGGGGCTTATTTCAATAAAATCAGAAATACCATCGAAATTATAGGCACTATTGGCTTTTCCATAACGGTCTGTAGTCAAAGTTGCACCATTGACCGTTCCATTATTTCCATTACCCGATTCATCATTTGCACTGGCATTGAAGGGATAACAGGCTACGAGACCATTTTTTAGATTGACTTGACCAAAAGAAAAGATTGGCGATAGTAATAGTAGTGTAATAAGAATTCGTTTCATTTTATGGGCGTATTTATTAGAGAATGATTGTATTTCAATCCAATAAAATGCCGATAAATTGAAACAAAACTACGCTTGTAAACTCCGACATCAAATCGAAATTTTATTCACAAATTCCTTGCCAATAATCATATAAAATTATTCAAATTATGTACCATTACCCATTTTTTTATTGTGGACAAGTGATAGCCGTTCATGGTGGAATTTGTTGAAATTGCGAAACTATTGATTTATACTAATACACATATTTTTTTGTGATGCCCAAAAGTAGTAATTTTGCTGTTTCAAAACAAAGAACAATTGGTACTGAATTTGTAAATAACCCTACAAATACAACGATATAACCACAGATATAAAATCATTCAAAATAAAATTGAAACATGGATAAGACTTCCGTTGACATACAGGATAAGAATATTACGGAAGAAACTCTTCCTCATTTTGATGATTACGCTCAAAACTATGAAAAACTCCATGCTGAAAGTATAAAATTTTCAGGTTTTAGCCCCGACTATTTTGATGAACACAAAATCAGAACGTTATCCAGAATTTTGAAAGATGATGAATCTGTAAAATCTACTTTTAATTTTTTGAATTTTGGATGTGGAATCGGAAAAAGTGAGAAATTCATTAGACAGTATTTTCCACAAGCAAATATTTCATCGGCTGATATTTCGGAAGAATCTTTGCAGATTGCTCAAAAACGCAATATTGATGTTTCGGGGGTAGAATATTTTCATTTCAACACGGTTGAAGAACTGGATTTTGTGGGAAAATTTGATGTTATTTTTATGGCAAACGTACTGCATCACATTCCTGACGATTTACAAATTACTACGCTCGAATACCTTCGTAAATTTTTAAAACCTAACGGTTTTCTGTACATTTTCGAGCATAATCCTATAAATCCTGTTACTCGCAGAGCATTTAGCACTTGCGAATTTGACCAAGGTTGCCACATGATTTTCCCTTGGGAAATCAAAACGATGCTGAAATCATCGGGATATGCTAATATCAAATTAAACTATATTCTTTTCTTTCCTAAAATTTTGAATGGACTGAACCCTTACGAGAAATATTTGAAACATTTGCCCATTGGGGCTCAATATTACATCAAAACACGGTAGAAAAGATTCTTATTTTGATTTATTTATACAATATTTTGTTTCGTATGCTTTCAATAATCCATTCAAAATCAACGGTTTACATACTGATATTTTTGTATGCAGTCGTCAATTTGATATACGCATTTTTCTTTCCCGTTCCTTATTTAAGCGATTCTCAGAATTACCTTAATTTTGCTACCAACGCTATACACGATGCCCAATGGTATCCATCCATTAACGCTTTGTATAACGAATGGATTGCGGCACCCGTATATGTAAATTGTTTGATTGTATTACTAAAAATCTTTCATACCACTACCGCTTTCCAAGTTTTTAATGCTTTCTTGAATATTACGCAACTTTTATTGATGTACCGTTTGACGGTTAGTTTTTTTAGAGAAAAAAGCGGTTTTATAGTCGTGCTAATTTATATTTTGTACCTCAATAATCTTGGTTTAGTATTGCTAAATTATACTGAACTGCTCTACGGGGTGCTTATTTTGGGAGCAATCAATCTATTTTTCCAACAAAACAAAGTTATTTTTGCCTATTTCTGCGGATTAACATTGGGTTTAGCTTTAGGAGTTCGTCCAACCGCTTATTCGTTAATATTAGGAATTTTAGTTTTGTATGGCATTGATATTTTTCACCAAAGAGCTAACCATCTGAGAATGTTTTTATTGGTTTTGGGGATTGCGACTTTTGTATTTATTCAAGGAACAATCAGTAAACAAAATATAGGTCAATTTGTATATTCTTCTACGACAGGACCTGCCAATTTGGTAATGAGTGCTAATGACAAAGCCACGGGAGTATATGATAATACAATTTTCAAAAAAGACAGTATTTTATTGAGTAAGAAAACTTACGTTGAAAAAAATAAGTATCTACAAAAACGCTCATTAGATTGGATGAAAGCACATCCAACAAAATGGTTATCATTAATTCCTCGAAAAATTTATTCTACCTTTATTGCAGATGATTTTGCGATTACGCCACTGTTAGGTTCAAATGAATGGTCTTTGAATAAGTTTTTGAAGGATAAAAACCATAGTCAATTTAGCCAAGAACCTACCGTATTCAGAGGTAGTTTTTTAGTGTTACAAACCTATCATCAATTGTATTATTTGATAATTTTAGTAATTATACTTTACCAGTTATTTCTGTTTGTGAAAGAATGGAAGAAGGTCAATTCATTAGAAATTTTAATAAACATATATATTTTCACAGGTATTGCCTTAACTTTTATCGGCTCTGTTGGCAATCCAAGGTATAAATATTCTTTCTTTACTATTTTATTCATCTTAATTGCTCCCATCATTAGTAAAAAGATGGTTAAAAAGGTTTCCCAGTCATAAAAGGCTGTCATTATTCCCTATAATATCATAAAATGAAATCCATAAAGCAAACGATTTGGTCGATACTCAACTTCCTGAAAATTGGAGGATTAGTACAAATAATGTTAAAAAGTTATATTAAAGATTCAGGTTGGTTAAATAGCTTTCACACAAAACGTTCGGTTGATGCCAACGGAAATCCATTGCCTTGGGTAACTTACCCTTTTATTCACTTTATTGAAGAAAGACTAAATACTGGAATGGCATTGTTTGAATACGGTTCTGGCAATTCGAGCCGATGGTATGCCAAAAATGTTGGCACAGTTACCGCTGTTGAACATGATGAAGAATGGTATAAATTAGTTAAAAACCAAATCCCTGCCAATGCCAGCGTTGTATATCGTTCGTTAGATGGCGTAGCATACGAAGAGGAAGTTTTTAGTGCGAAAAAACTGTACGATTTAGTAATTGTTGATGGAAGAAAAAGGGTCAATTGTGTTAAATGTGCCTATAAATCCATTGCCGAAAATGGTGTGATTGTCTTGGATAATTCAGACCGTCCCAGCTATCAGGAAGCTCATGATTTTATGAAGGGAAAAGGCTTCAAAAAAATTGATTTTTGGGGTCTATCTCCCATCACCGCCCATTTGTGTTGTACCACTGTTTTCTATCGTGGCAATAACTGTTTAGGTATTTAATCCAATCAAAATTTCATGGGTATCATCATCCGTCAAGGTCTTAAAAGTTCAGTTGTTACCTACGTGGGAGTGGTGATTGGAATGCTCAATGTGTTGTTTCTGTACAACAAATTCCTCACGCCCGAACAATTAGGACTTTATGCTACTCTTACCAGTTTCCCTTTGGTTTTTGCAGGATTTGCCCATTTGGGTACGCCTCATGTGGGTGTAAGGTTTTTCAAACATTTTGCCGATTCTGAACGTCAGCATAATGGTTTTTTAGGCTATATTCTGATTACTCCTTTAATCGGGTTTTTTGTATTTCTAACCATCTATTTACTGTTCAAGGATTCATTTCAACAAGTTTATATTCACAATTCCCCCTTGTTGATTCGTTATTATTGGGTACTGCCAATTATTACCCTTTGTCTAATGTACCAAACTGTTTTGGATTCTTACAGTAAAGTACAATTGAGGATTGTAGTACCCGCCATAATCCGTGAAATCTTTTTGAAGTCTTCCAATTCTTGTTTAGCGCTACTCTTTGGCTTTCGTTACATTACCTTCGACCAATTAGTAATGGGTATTGTTATTGTCAATGCTTTGGCAGTAGTTTTTCAGTTAATTTATATCAAAGTTTTAGGGCAATTATTTCTCAAATTAGATTTTTCATTTATTCGTAAACCTATTTTCAAAGAGATGGTACAGTACGGATTATGGACTATGCTGGGTGGAGCAACGGCAACGATTATGCCTCATCTTGAAAAAATGATGCTCCCTGCCTATTCGGGAGGACTTGAACGCACCGCCATTTTTAATATTGCCCTGAGTATCGGCTTAGTTATTGCCATTCCACGCAATGCAATTGCTTCCATAAGTGAACCGGTATTAGCAGAATCTTGGAAAAATGAAGACTTAAAAAATATTGGAGAGATATATCGAAAATCAGCCCTTAATCTTTCGATAATTGGCATTTTTCTATTTTTAGGTATTTGGTGTAATATTGATTCCATTTTTAGTATAATACCTAACTCTGACATCTATCAAAAAGGGAAATTTGTCGTGTTGATGGTGGGTCTTTATAGCGTATTTGATATGGCAACGGGTCTGAATTCTGAAATGTTAAGAAGTTCCCCCTACTATCGCTATGATTTTAGCTTCAATATTATCCGTCTTATCATCGCATTATCCGTAAACTTTATGCTAATTCCAATTTACGGTTACAACGGTGCGGCTTTGGCGATGCTGATTTCCGTAATTGTGTACAACTTAGTAAAATTCTTTTTTATCAAATACAAAATGGGCTTGCAACCTTTTGGTTTAGGTACTATTAAAGTAATTATTTTAGGATTATCTACTTACGGATTAACGCTTTTGATACCTGTTTTTGAAGGAAATATTTGGATGATTTTCTTAAATATTACCCTCAAATCAATAACTATTTTAGTGATCTTTGGTGGAGGAGTTTTATGGTTGAACGTATCGGAAGATTTGAATAAAACTATTAGAATACTGCTGAATAAGTTGATTAAGAAATAAATTAAGTCTGAATTTGGATTGCGAAACGTCGCACCGTGTCAGATTAAAGGATTTATGGATTTAGCGATTAGAAATAATCCATAAATCTGATGAATACAACGAATCCAAATTCAGACGGGGGTCGCCCAGAAAATTTCACTCATTGAACACATGAAAATACTTTTTACCTTCGGTGGTTTGCCCCATTATTACAACCTTGTCCTCAATCGTTTGAACCGAATTGAGGGGCAGGAAATTGTGGTAATTGCTCCCAAAACTGGTGGAAAGACTGTGGGTTCGGGCGTACATCAAACCTTGGATGGGATTGAATTTAAAGTTCATTTTTTGGAAGAATATAAAACCCTTTGGGGAAAACCTTTTTTCAAAAATTTTATAGAAACAATAGAAACGGAACGTCCTGACATTATCGTTACCATCTGGCCCTATATGCTGGCGTTTGTTTATAATCCACTATTGCTTTGGAAAATTAGAAAAATGGGTATTAAGTTGATTCTCAAAGAGATACCTTTTAATATTCCTAAATTTAAGGAAGCTCTTGATTATTATGCCAAAGGTGGCGTAGCTTCCGAAACTATGCAAACTGATTTAAAACCTAACAGTTTAGCCTTTAAATTAAAGTATTCTCTGCTAAAATATACTTATAAAAGAGCCTTCAACTTGGTAGATGCTCATGTGGATTATACAGAAGAAGCGTTTGAGGTTTTTGGGAGTTATGGTGTGGCAAAAGAGAAAATTTTTATCATTTATAATTCACCCGATACTGATTTGATTTTGGCGGATAAAGCCAAGATTGAAGGCATAAATAGCGTTTTACCCGAAAATCCTTTACGACTCCTGCACGTGGGAAGATTAGTAAAATGGAAGCGGGTTGATATGCTGATTGAGGTTTTTAAAAGACTGTTAATTGAGTTTCCAACGGCAGAATTGGTCATTGTAGGAACAGGACCCGAAGAGCAAAATTTGAAACAACAAGCGATTGATTTGGGTATTGAAAAGCAGGTAATTTTCACGGGTGGCGTGTATGAAATGACTACGTTGGGACAGTATTTCAATGCCTCGCTCGTATATGTGCTGGCGGGTATGGGGGGGCTTTCCATCAATGATGCTATGTGTTTTGATAAGCCCATTGTGTGTGCCGTGGCGGATGGAACAGAAAAGAAATTAGTCAGAGATGGATACAATTGCTATATTTTTGAAGATGGAAATGCCGATGACTTATTTCAAAAATTAGCCGTACTTTTGTCTGACCCTACAAAAACCCGATTGATGGGTATAAATTCTGGGCAAATAATCAGAGATGAAGTCAATATTCACGTGGTAATTAAAAATTATCAAAGGGCGTTTAATAGCTTTCGGCAGTCGGCAATCGGCAGCAAATAAAGTCATTAAAAATCCTAAAAAAATAATCAATCAAAGCCGAAAGCTGATAGCCGAAAGCCAACTACTAAATAATGTTCGTTTTCAAATACATACTTAAAGAACCTTACCACGCTTTCCGAACCGCTGAAAGTCGGGAATTATTGAGCCTTTTTTGGAAATATGGCGATGTGAAACGCTATGAACCTCGGCAAATAAAATTCCAAGGGATGACCTTTCAGGTACCTGATTGTATGTCGTTTTTATTCCAATTTCAAGAGATTTTTGTAGAAGGATTTTATCAATTTAACACTACTGAAAATCACCCTGTTATCTTAGATTGTGGAGCAAACATTGGTACAAGTTGTGCCTTTTTCAAAAGACAATATCCACAGGCAAAAATTTCCGCTTTTGAAGCAGATGGGAAAATAGCGGAAATACTAACCTCTAACCTTGCTACCAATGGGTTCAGCGATATTGAAATCGTAAACAAAGCCGTTTGGGTGGATGATGCAGGTATAGAATTTGCCTCCGAAGGTTCAGACGGGGCTTCTATTTATGGCGAAGGGGCAAAAGTAAAAGTAAAATCGTTTAGGCTAAAAGATGTTTTAGAAAATACGCCCAAAATAGCCATGCTTAAAATGGATATTGAAGGAGCAGAAACGGCAGTGTTGAAAGACTGTGCTGATTCTTTGGGTCATGTTGAAAATATATTTATCGAATACCACGCCTTTCCAGAACAAAGCCAAGAATTGGGCGATATTTTGAATATTTTAGTTAAAAATGGCTTTCGTTACTTCATTAATTCTGCCCAAAATCGGAAGAAACCGCTCATCAATCATCGCTATCGTGATAATGATTTGATGGATTTACAGTTAAATATTTTCGGATATAGATAATCTTTTCACTCATGCAAATAGCTGTCAATCAAAATTTACAAGAAGCCTACAATGACCAATACTCCTCAGAATCAGCGATTTGGCGAGGTTTGGGGGCAAAACAGAAGTTCCAAAACATTCTGGATATTACGGACGGGAAATCCTATCAAAAGGTTTTGGAAGTTGGAGCGGGTGATGGTAGTATCTTGAAACTATTGAGCGAAAATAATTTTGCTTCAGAACTCCACGCCGTAGAAATTTCTGAAAGTGGTTTAACTCAAATATTAGCTAAAAATATTAAGAATCTATCTTCTGCTCAAATTTTTGATGGCTATAAATTGCCTTTTGCTGATAAAACTTTTGACCTCGTAATTCTTTCGCACGTACTTGAACACGTAGAACACGAACGATTATTACTCCGTGAAATCCATAGAGTTACTAAAAATTTAGTGCTTGAAGTTCCCAAAGATTACCGTTTTGGGGCAGACCGTAAATTAGCTCATTTTTTGGCGTATGGACATATCAATCTATATACGCCTACCTCGTTGAGGTTTCTGTTGATGACTGAAAATTTTAAGATAAATCAACAACTCACACGCATTTATCATCACGATACTTTCCTATTTGGTAAAAAGACTTTATTCCAAAAATTGAAGGCTCAAATGGCTTTTTACGGAAAAAAAATCATGACAAATACGCCCTCTGCTTACGTCAATCACAAGTTTATTAATACCATCACGGTATTGGCGGAGGCTGAAAACAAGGCGTTAAATATCTTCTAAAAACTAATGCAAATCACCATCCTAAGCACTTTTGACACTCAGGGAGGAGCTGCCATTGCGGCTTATCGACTGAATAAAGCCCTGAATCACAAAGGTTTAACATCAAATATGTTGGTGCAGGATAAAAAAGTCAATGATGCTACTACGCAATCTATTACCAATACTTGGTTTCAGAAAAAAATGGCTTTGGCTCGTTTTGCCTTGGATAGATTACAATTCGTTTTTTACGAAAAATCAAAGGAGGTTCGTTTTTCATTTTCTCAGGCTACGATTGGCGTTGATGTTAGTTCACATCCGCTTATTCAGCAAAGTGATGTGATACATTTGCATTGGATAAATTTTGGTTTTCTCTCCCTCAATTCCCTTGATGATTTAATAAAAACTAACAAACCCATCGTGTGGACATTGCACGATATGTGGGCATTCACGGGTGGCTGTCATTATGCAGGCGACTGCGAAAATTATCTTAACGCTTGTGGAAATTGTGTACCGTTTTTGAATAACCCATCTGATACTGACTTGTCTAATCAAGTTTGGCAACGGAAGGCTGAAATTTTCAAAAAATCTAATTTTACGGTTGTGGCGTGCAGTGAATGGTTGGCTCAAAAAGCCCGTCAGAGTAGTTTATTGCAAGGAAAAACGATTCTCTCCATTCCCAATCCTATTGATACCAAGGTCTTTTATCCGATTGATAAAACCATTGCCCGCAAGCATTTTGGGGTATCGCCCGACAAAAAATATATCCTTTTTGCCGCTGCCAAAGTGGGTGATGTGAGAAAAGGTTTTACTTATTTCACTGAAGCATTGTCGATGTTCGATTTTCGTAATTCGATATTCGGGTTTGACGAAGAAACGAAATCTGAAATCAGGAATCCGAACATCGAACAACGAGCATCGAACATTGAATTACTTATTTTCGGACAAGCCCAAGCATCTGATTTTGAGGGGCTTCCATTTAAAGTAAATCTTTTGGGACAACTTTCAGATGTAGATTCTATTGCAAAAGCATATTCAGCAGCATCGGTTTTTGTGATTCCTTCTTTGGAAGATAATTTGCCCAATACCATCATGGAGTCTATGGCTTGCGGAACACCCGTTGTGGGTTTTGAAGTAGGCGGAATTCCAGAGATGATAGACCATAAAAAAAATGGATATTTAGCCAAATATAAATCCTCGGAAGACTTGGCGAAAGGCATTCAATTTGTTTTGGAAGAATCTGATTATCAAGAAATTGCAATAAATTCCAGAAAAAAAGTATTAGAAAGTTATTCAGAAGAAGTGGTTTCTCAAAAGTATAAAAAGGTTTATGAGGCATGCTAATTTCCATCATCACCATTACATACAACGCTGAACAATTTTTAGAGCGTACCATTCAAAGTATTTTGGCACAAACTGACCAAGATTTTGAATATATCATCGTGGACGGAAAATCGAAAGACGGAACTTTACGGATTGCCGAAAAGTATAAAAATCGAGTAAATCAACTGATTTCTGAACCCGACAAGGGACTTTATGATGCCATGAATAAAGGGCTGAAAACGGCTACGGGCGATTTTGTTTGGTTTATGAATGCGGGTGATGAAATTTTTGAGTCAACTGCTGTATCACGGATTGCCCAATCCGTAACTCAACAAATCGACGTACTTTACGGCGACACTTATTTCGTAAATAACGAAGGCGAAATCCAAGGGTTACGTTCTGAAATTACGCCCCATCGTTTACCCAAAAATCTAACATGGCAAGATATGAAATTGGGAATGTTAGTATGTCATCAAGCCTTTATTGCCCGAAAATCAATTGCTCCTTTGTACATGAAAAATAATTTGAGTGCTGATGTGGATTGGGAAATTGAATGTTTGAAACGAGCTAATAAAGTTCAGTATTTGGATTTTGTGGTAGCGAAATACCTAACAGGAGGCGTTTCAAATCAACAATTAAAACGTTCATTGATAGACCGTTACGAAGTGTTGAAAAAACATTTTGGACTACTTGGTGCGTGGACAGCTCACGTACAGATTTTGTGGAGAGGGTTTTCTTTGATGGCTAAAAAAAGAGGGAGATATTGGTAGAAATTAAAGGAGAAAAGGAAATAGGAGAAATGGAGAAGGAAGGTTTGTTCTTACTTTTTATTTTTACCCGTCTCCATTTCTCCTTTCTCCGTTATAAACCCAAAATTCGCTTATTCAATTCCAAATCAGCACCACCACCCGCAAAATCATCAAATACTTTTGACGTTGCTTGAATGATGTGAGAATCAATAAATGGTGCTCCTTCTTCGGCTCCTTGAACTGGGTCTTTTAAGGCACATTCCCATTCTAAAACCGCCCAACCGTCGAAACCGTATTGCGTTAATTTAGAGAAAATTGAAGCAAAATCCACTTGTCCATCACCCAAAGAACGGAAACGTCCAGCACGATTTACCCACGACTGATAACCACCATAAACACCTTGTTTTCCAGTTGGATTAAACTCAGCATCTTTTACGTGGAAAGCTCTAATTCTTTCATGATAAAAATCTATATATTGCAGATAATCAAGGCATTGCAATACAAAATGTGATGGGTCGTACAATAAACAAGCACGTGAATGGTTATTTACTTTCTCCAAAAACATCTCATACGTTTCGCCATCGTGCAAATCTTCTCCTGGGTGAATTTCGTAGCAAACGTCCACCCCGCATTCGTCAAAATGATTCAAAATTGGCAACCAGCGATTGGCTAATTCTGTAAAGCCCATGTCCACCAAACCTTGCGGTCTTTGAGGCCAAGGGTACATCGTATGCCAAAGCAACGAACCCGAAAAAGTAGCATGAGATTTCAGTCCCAAATTCTGAGAAGCCTGTGCCGCCCATTTCAATTGTTGAATCGCCCACTCAGTACGTGCTTTGGGATTTCCTTTGACCGAATCAGGAGCAAAACCATCAAATCCAGCATCGTAGGCAGGATTTACGGCTACTAATTGTCCTTGCAAGTGCGTTGATAATTCCGTGATTTGCAGACCTTTATCAGCTAATTTACCTGTAAGTTCATCACAATACGTTTTGGAAGTAGCCGCTTTTTCAAGGTCAATAGCACGTGGGTCCCAAGTCGGGATTTGAATACCTTTATACCCTAAACCCGACACCCAATCCGTAATGGAATCAAGGGTATTGAAGGGTGCTTTGTCGTCTAAAAATTGGGCTAAAAATATAGCGGGACCTTTGATTGTTTTCATGTGTTTTTATTTGTTCTATGAGTAAATTTCAATACACCCATAATCGTAGTCGGGACTGATAAAAAATTCAATTGTACTGTATTTCTTTCGAAGTAATTCTTCTATGCCATCTGTTGTTATATTTCCAGTTTTCAATAAAATTACTTTTGGAGGATGCCCTCTTAATTGGCTCAAATCCAAATAATCTTCGTCTTGCGTTAAAATGATAAAATCATGCTTTTTGGCATAATTCCAAATGATATAATCTTCCTTTCCTAAAAGCCCCAATCTCTTAACTTACTCAGAATCAGGAAAAATATCCGCTAATTTCTTCACAAGACGATAAGAAATATTTTCGTCAATAAGTAGTTTCATCATGCCGCAATAACAATTTTCGTATTTTGACCTTTTGCAGCAGCATATTGCAGACACGCTAAGATTTGTTCATTGGTCAATTCTGGAAAATCTTCAATAATTTCTTCGTGAGACATTCCGATAGAAAGCCATCCCAAGACATCATATACACTAATTCGAGTCCCTAAAATACAAGGACGACCGAATCTGATATTGGGATTAATCGTGATAATTTCTTTATAATCTACCATGACCTTAATTATTAAAATGAAATGATGAACAAATATACAAACTTGTTCATCATTTAAGTGAATACTACACCTTCACCCAACCTTGGCTTCTATGGCTTTCCAAGATTTTCTCACAAATCAATAATTCTCTGTATCCATCAGCAAAAGTTGGGAATGGTGCGTTTTCTGGCATCTTTCCTGCGGCAACCGCTGCATAAACTTCTTTGAATAATTGCTTTGACGTATCTGGAAAACCTTCGTTGTGTCCGCCAGGGAAAGTCATTAAAGCACTCGCTTCTGGGTACGCCAAAGATGGGTCACGCATTAATGATTGATTGTAACCGTCACGATTACCAATCCAAATTTCGTTGGGAGCTTCTGAATTGAAAGCAAATGTTTTGTTTGAACCCGAAATCTCTAATTTCAACTGATTTTTACGTCCTGCTGAAACTTGTGAAACCGTTACCAAACCTTTATTGCCATTATCAAAACGCAATAAAACGTTAGCGGTATCTTCCGTAGTAATAGGCACATCGGCATAATCTTCTGGACCGAAAACTTCGCCAGAATAGGTTGCAATGGGCTTCAATGGCTTTTTACGAGTTTTGTGAATGGTATTGAAATCGGCCATTACTTCCGTGGTTTTCAAACCTGTGATGTATTCGATAACGTCCATTAAGTGCGAGCCAATGTCGGCAATTGCACGAGAATCTCCAGATTTGTCGGGTTCTAAACGCCAGTTGTAATCGGTATTATAAAACAACCAATCTTGTAAATATGAGCCAATAATCGAATAAACATCCCCCAAATCGCCTTTTTCACGCATGGTTTTCATCTGACGAACCAATGGATAATATCTTAAGTTGAAGTGGACAGCATTTACTAAACCTGTTTCCTTAGCCAGAGCTACTAATTCTTCTGCTTCGTGCAAATCTTTTGCCAATGGTTTTTCGCAAACAACGTGTTTTCCAGCTAATAAAGCCGCTTTTGACTGTGAATAATGGAGGAAGTTTGGCGTACAAATATGCACACAAACAATGTCTTCCATCGCTAATAATTGGTCAAATGTACACGGACGTTCGATGCCCAACTGAGCGGCTTTGGCGGTTGCCAATTCAATATTTACTTCACAAAGAGCAGTTACCTCAATATTTGGAAGACGACGCAATGCCTCAATATGGGCAGGTCCAATAAATCCTGTGCCAACGACACCTACTTTAATTTTTTGCATTTTTTGGTTTTGTTTTTTGGGGTAAGATTGTTTGAGCTAATATATCAGAAAGAGAAATGACAAAATCTTCTATATTGCCGTTTCTTCTTGAAATTAATATTTC
>JANPGQ010000023.1:0-3483 GCA_031423975.1 Cytophagales bacterium
TTCTCCTTTAACGCTTGCTATCAACAACCACTTCTTTAAAGTATTGCTTCTATTTTTTAATATCGTCAACTGATAAAGTCCATTTTGGCAAAAGGGGGGTCTTTTACAAGATTATGCACCGCAAAAATACACATATCTCGCACCGCTTTTTTTACTTGATAATGTCCCTCTATTTTATTGAAAAAACGCTCTAAACGACTTTCAGAAACCCCTTCTAATTCTTTTTTGGAATACACACTATTTCTGGCTTTTTTGATGGCAATTTCAGAAAGGTCAGTGGCAAAAATCTGAACTTTTACGTTGGAAATATGGTCGCTCATGTACTCATGCAGACACATAGCAATGGAGTAGGCTTCCTGCCCCGTAGAACAACCCGCAATCCAAAAACGAAGGGAATTGTTGGCTTGTTTATTTTTGAGGATTTCTGGAAAAACCGTTTCACACAAGGTATCAAAAGTGGGCTTATCTCGAAAAAATGAAGTCACGGGAATGAGTAAATCTTGAAAGAGAATGTCTAATTCTGGTTTATTTTTTTTGAGATAATCCACGTATGCCTTTACGCTTTCCAATTGCAGCATCAACATTCGGCGGATGATGCGGCGGCGAACGGTGGTTTGCTTATAAAAATTAAAATCAACGCCTACTTTCGCCTTCAATAAAGCCAATATTTGTCGGAAACTGTCTTCATTAATTTTATCCTTTGCCGTATCAGAATCATCCAAAGCATCTACGGTAAAACCTTGGCGTAATTCCATGAGTTTTTCCGAAATTTTTTCGGGAGCCATAATAAAATCTACAACGCCTGCATCAATGGCACTTTGGGGCATTCCGTCATAATTAGAAGTGGCGGGGTCTTGGGCTAAGGTGAGTCCGCCGTTATCTTTAATATCTTTCAGTCCTGCTGTACCATCTGCTCCCGTACCCGACAAAACCACCCCAATGGCATGAGCCTGGTGTACTTCGGCAAGGGACGAAAAGAAAATATCAATGGGCAGATTAATTTTGTTTTTAGCCTCCCTCGGACTCAATTTTAGTATTCCGTCCGTGGCAATAAGCATTTTATTGGAAGGAATCACATAAATATTATTAGGGCTAACCTTCACATTATCACTAATTTCAATAACGGGTATTTTACTAACCCTTTGCAGGATTTCTGGCAAAGCACTATCATGCTGAGGGTGAAGGTGTTGCACCAAAATATACGCCATTCCAGAGTCTTCGGGGATGGTGGCAATCAACTTTTTGAAGGCATCTAAGCCACCAGCAGACGCACCAATCCCCACCACAGGAAAGAGATTCTGTGAAAGTATTTTGGGTTCATCTATTTCAGATTTAGGCATGATTTTGTGTGTGTTATAAGTAGCTGTCGGCATTTGGCTATCAGCTATCTACTTTTTCGCCTTTGTTGGTGTTTGCACCAACAAATCGGACGAAGTTTTATTGGTGCAAACACCAACAAAGGTGAATGATTAAAACAGAGTTTGATGATTTGATGGAAAGGGATTTTTTATCAGTTGACGATATTAAAAAATAGAAGCAATACTTTAAAGAAGTGGTTGTTGATAGCAAGCGTTAAAGGAGAAGCAAATAAATTCATAATAGCTTTTGGTGTATTGTTTATAAAAGGCTTTTGACAATACTGGTAAAGGTAGGTATAAATGTTCATATACCTCAAAATAATAAATTTATATAAAATATTGAAAATCAGCACTTTAAATTTAACTTGCCAATGAGCGTTTTGTAGCCAATACCAAACCAGAGTTAGAAGAAAGAGAACGCCAAAAATTAGCCGATGCTGAGTGGAAAATTAAGGCTTTGGAGAAGAGGATAGCGAGCTTGAAGGGATAATTAAAAGCCCCTAAAAAATGAATTTTAGAGGCTTTTTACTTTATAAATCGTCAATTTCTTTTTCTGACAAACCTGTTGATTCTGAAATAATATTTTTGGGAATACTCAATCTTTTTAACTCTCTTGCAATACTTTTAGCTTCATCGTTTTTAGCGGTCTTAACTGCACTATTTACAGCCGTATTTACTACCTCCCTTATTTCAATATGTTTCATCAAACTTTTCTGATAATTATCGTATTCGTCAGAAGTCATTGCTGCTATTTCGGCTTCGTGGAATGCTTTTTCAAAAATGGGTTCTCTTAAAATATCAGGAATAGAATTGGAGGTCTGTAAATTTTTTAAGAAATATATCCACTTATCAAAATGCGTAACTAATTCATTTTCAGTCTTATTGAACAAAGGCATTTGAATAAACTTGAAGTGCAATTTATCATAAAACAAATCTCCATCTTGGTCTTTCAGAGCTACTGAACGTAAGAATTTTTGTTTTTCCGCTTCTTCATCATACAAAAAATCCAAGATGGCAATCATGTAAATTGGCGTTAATCGAAAATCCCATTGGTCGCCTCTTTTGGCTTGCTCTCTGATTGGAAATGTAGTGTAAAATAAAGACCTATCTTTAAAAAAGCGGAACGCCGCCCGATTAATCTTTGCTTTCTGCATTTCTACAATAAAACGCTCTTCATTTTGTGCTTCACAATGTATGTCAAAGATTGCACTTCGTTCAAAAGCAAATTCAGACAGATTTTCATTATTTCTAAATGTCAGCTTTGCTATTTGATGATAATCGGGCAACAGTTAATTCAAAAAATCAATCAATAAATCCTTGTTAGCTTCTTCGCCAAAGAGTTTCTTGAACCCAAAATCAGTATATGGATTGATGTATTTTGACATTTTTGTTTCTATAATTTTATGTAAAGATATAAAATTTCTTACGATTTTGGAAAACCGCCGTACATTTCCAAAACCGCCTTAAACCACTCTATAGAACTGTTTGACCAATTGATATGACCTCTAAACTTTATCTCTCAAAACTTCCCCAAACAAAACCCCCTCCCTCCCTTATTTTTTCGTAATTTTGAACCTGAAAAGGTATTAAAACAATTATGGATTACTTACAGGGACTCAATCAACCGCAACAAGATGCGGTACAACATATCAACGGACCACTGATGATTATTGCGGGGGCGGGTTCGGGCAAAACTCGGGTGCTTACGTACCGCACGGCGTACCTCATCGAAAAGGGCATTGACCCATTCCAAATTCTTCTCTTAACTTTTACCAATAAAGCCGCTGGTGAGATGCGTCAGCGTATTGAAAAAGTGGTGGGTCCCGATGGCAAAAACCTTTGGATGGGGACTTTTCACTCCGTTTTTGCCAAAATTCTCCGTTTTGATGGCAAGCATTTGGGCTATACCTCCGACTTTTCTATTTATGATACTGATGATTCAAAATCTCTGATTAGAAGTATCGTGAAAGAGCGTGGTTTGGATGATAAAGTTTATAAACCTAATGTGGTTTATAATCGTATTTCAGGAGCAAAAAACCGCTTGATTGGTCCTGATGAGTATGTAAACAATCCCGTAATTGCCGCCGATGATGCAGCCGCAAAATTACCCGAAATGGGAAAACTC
>JANPGQ010000024.1:0-5233 GCA_031423975.1 Cytophagales bacterium
TTTATGATAATCAACCATTTTGGTTCAGTTGAATACGCAAGCATTCAAGAGTCGGTGGTGGAAGGCGGTTATCTTTCGGGAGATAAAACTTTATTTTACATTACGCTTTTATTGTTCGTTGGAGCGATGGGGAAATCGGCACAAATTCCATTATACACATGGTTGCCCGATGCAATGGCAGGTCCAACGCCCGTGTCTGCCCTCATTCACGCAGCTACGATGGTTACGGCTGGTATTTACATGATTATCCGTTCAAATTTCATGTATTCATTAGCGCCCGAAACCTTAGAAATTGTGGCTTGGGTAGGGTTAGCAACGGCACTTTTAGCCGCTTCTATTGGTCTTTTCCAAAATGATATTAAGAAAGTATAGGCTTATTCAACCGTTTCTCAATTGGGCTACATGTTCATGGGATTGGGCGTAATGGCTTATTCTTCTTCATTTTTCCACGTAATGACGCACGCATTTTTCAAAGCTCTTTTGTTCTTAGGGGCAGGCTCGGTGATTCATGCGATGTCGGACGAACAAGATATTCGTAAAATGGGTGGCTTACGTAAAGTGTTACCAATTACCTTTATTACCTTCTTGATTGCCACGATTGCCATTTCAGGTATTCCTCCATTTGCCGGTTTCTTCTCGAAAGACGAAATCTTAGCTCATGTTTACGAACATAATAAATTGATGTGGGCATTTGCTCTCCTGGGGTCAATAATGACTTCTTTCTATATGTTCCGATTGTTGTTTTTAACTTTCTTTGGCGAATTCAGAGGAACGTCAGAACAAAAACATCATTTGCACGAATCACCGTTAACGATGACTGCACCTTTGATGATTTTGGCAATTCTTTCAGCCGCAGGAGGATTCTTTAATTTACCGCATATCTTCGGAGGACATTCGAGTTTGGCAGAATTCATGGCTCCTTTATTCGCTCATTCAAATGTAGAACACGCCGCCGTTGATGAATTATTGGAAAAGAATTTGATGATTGTTTCAGTAGTTGCGGCTTTAGCTTCGGCAGGATTGGCTTATGTGATTTATGTGAGCAAAAAAGTAGTTCCATCGGCAGACAGCGAAGTTTCAGGAATTCAGAAAGTGATTTATAACAAATACTACGTTGATGAAATTTATGATACCATTTTTGTAAAACCAATCACGGCATTATCAAACTTTTTCAGTTCAGTGTTTGAGTTTTTAGTAATAGATTTAATCGTAGAAGGCATCGGGAAATTAGTAAAAGGACTTTCTGCCGAAGCTCGTTTACTACAAAATGGAACAACAGGCTACTACATTTTTGCGATGGTTCTATCAATTGCTGCCCTTATTATTTACGGATTGAAAAGTTTTATTTTGAGCTAATTACCCTAATTATATGCTAACAATTTCACTCATTCTCCTTCCCATCATCGCAGGGTTAATCACCCTGACGACCAAAGGAGAAAATGCTAAAACGATTGCCTCCATTTTTGCTTTTGCAGAAATGATTCTTGGTGCGTATGTCTATTACAACTTCGTTCCGAATGCCACCACTCAATTTGCCACCAGTTACGACTGGATTCATTCGGCAGGTATAAAATTCTCTGTCGGTATTGACGGCATCAGCTTAATTTTGGTATGCCTGACAACCTTAATGGTGCCTTTCATCATTCTTTCTACTTTCAGAAACGATTATAAAAATGCTCCCACTTTCTATGCCCTTATTTTGTTTATGCAAGCGGCATTGATTGGTGTTTTCACGGCGAGAGACATTTTCTTATTCTATTTCTTCTTTGAAGTAGCATTGATTCCAGTGTATTTCATTGCCGCTATTTGGGGAGGAGCTGACCGTATCAAAGTAACTTTCAAATTCTTTGTTTATACCATCTTCGGTTCGTTATTTATGCTTTTGGCATTGGTTTATTTGTATATCCAAACGCCAGGAATAGCTCATCAAGCAGATTTTGCTTCCATTTATGCGGCAGCAAAGTCTTTAGATATTTCACAACAAAGCTATCTTTTCGCTGCTTTCTTTATAGCTTTTGCTATCAAAATGCCTTTGTTCCCTTTCCATACTTGGCAACCAGATACCTACGTAGAAGCTCCAACGGCTGGCACGATGTTATTGTCGGGTATTATGTTGAAAATGGGTACTTACGGTTTGATTCGCTTCATTTTGCCCATAGTACCAGCAGCAGTTGATAAATACGGAATGATTGCCATTATTCTTTCAGTAATTGGTATTGTCTATGGTTCAATTATCGCCATTCAGCAAAAAGACATGAAACGCCTCATCGCCTATTCATCATTTGCCCACGTAGGCTTGATGGCAGCAGGTATTTTCAGTAGAAATATTGACGGAATTCAAGGAGCATTAATCCAAATGTTAGCCCACGGAATCAACGTAGTAGGTCTTTTCTTTATCGTAGAAATCATTCAACAACGCACTAATTCACGTGAATTGGCTCGTTTGGGAGGTATTACACAAACAACACCAAACTTAACAGTCTATTTCATTATCTTAATGTTAGGTTCAGTAGCATTGCCATTAACGAATGGATTTGTCGGTGAATTTTTATTACTGAAAGGAGTCTATCAATACAATGCTTGGGTGGGTGCAATCGCAGGATTAACCATCATCTTAGGAGCAGTTTATATGTTAAGATTAGTTCAGAAATCAATGTTTGGCATCACTTCACGCATCACAGAAGGCTTTGCTGATTTATATTTTTCTGAAAAAATCGTATTATTCTCATTATCATTTATGGTAATCTGGCTTGGAATCGCCCCGAATATGTTTTTGAAATTAACCGAACCAGCCGTTAGTCAATTATTATCAATCATTAAGTAATAGAGGTATTAGGTAATAGGTAGTAGGTTTTAGGTTTTAGAAATCAATAGCTTAGTATTATAGGTTGAACATTTACACAAATAATTGTAAACAACTGATAGCTAATCGCTTGAACTAACCCCTAACCCCTAACCCTCAACCCCTAATCCCTAAGAACTGATAACATGAACGCAATTATTGCTTTATCACTTTTTGGAATAAGTAATTTATTTTTAGGGTTCTTAAAAAACCGTAAAATCTTATTACCCATAACCCTAATTTTCATACTGATTGCTCTCGGTCTAAATTTTGCCGATTGGAATCATGAGTATTTTTGGTTCAACTCCATGTTGAAAACCAATAATTTATCCATCAACTTTGCTACAGTAATGCTTGTTTCTACATTCTTGGTAGTAGCCATTTCAAGAGGTTTTGGTGATGATGAAGAACATTCGCACCCCGCAGAATATTACGCAATCCTTTTGTTTTCGGTAGTTGGGGCAATTATGATGGTAACTTACGAAAACCTAATCATGCTTTTCGTAGGCTTAGAAATCCTTTCAGTTTCGATGTACGTCCTCACGGGTTCAGATAAGCGTAGTTTACGCTCTAATGAAGCCGCTCTGAAATACTTTTTGATGGGTTCGTTTGCTACAGGAATTTTACTTTTTGGTATCACCTTAGTGTATGGTGCAACAAGTTCTTTTGATATTCATGGCATTAGTGCAGGTATCGCAGAAGCAAAAACTGGGCAATATGCCCCTTTGTTGTATGCAGGTATTCTGATGATTATGGCTGGTTTATTGTTCAAAATATCGGCTGCCCCATTCCACTTTTGGACACCAGACGTGTATGACGGAGCTCCAACTCTATTCACTGCTTTCATGTCCACCGTGGTAAAAACGGCAGGAGTTGCGGCAATGTTTCGGTTATTTTCAATTTCATTTGGAGATGCTGGCGTATATGGACTATGGGCAAATCCAATGTTTTACCTAACACTTTTGACCTTAGTAGTCGGAAATATCACTGCCGTTTATCAGCAAAGTTTCAAGCGTATGTTGGCGTATTCGAGTATCTCGCACGCAGGATATTTGATGATTACGATGTTGGCAAAACGTCCAGAAACCAATTCTTCGATATTGTTTTATTCATTAGCGTATTCAATCGCTACTATTACCGCTTTTGCGGTATTAATTGTAGTTTCAGAGGCAAAATCTAAGGCAGGAAAGCCAGATGAAAGTTTTGATGCTTTGAATGGTTTATCAAAAAATAATCCTTTGTTGGCATTTGCTCTCACGGTTTCGATGTTGTCATTGGCAGGTATTCCATTGACTGCTGGTTTCTTTGGTAAGTTTTTTATCTTTACGGATGCCTTTTCTCATCCATCGCCATTATTCAAAAACCTTTTAATCGTAGCAGTTTTAATGTCGGCAGTCGGGATTTATTATTACTTCAAACCCATCATTGCAGCGTATATGAGACAGGGAGATACTGAGAAAATTGAACTATCACCTATTTTCAAATATACATTAATTGCTACCACAGCGATAACAATCATTTTGGGGATTTTCCCAGACTTAGTTAAGAAGTTATTTTAAAATTCAATTAATTGATTTATCGAGGAAAGCTTTGATTATCAATGTTTTAAACTCATAATTCATATCTCATAATTCCATAACTATTTACCTTTGTCTAAATCTAATTTACTCAATAAAAAAGACCTAATTGCTTACTTTTTAGTAGCAGGAACGGGTGCGGCTGTACAGTTGATTGCTGGCAGTATATTGCGAAATCAATTTCATCTTTCGTATAGCTCTGCCATTTCAATAGCCTACCTTATCTCCTTCTTCGTAGGTTTTATCTTGACTAAAATGTTTGCTTTTGATGCCCGTAATACTAATCAAACTCGGCGAGAAATGTTGAAGTTTATGATGGTTGCTTTGGCATCGTGGGGCATCACGGTCTTCTTTTCAGTAACTTCCCTCAAATACGTTGAAGCAACCTTAGGAAGCAACGTAATGACTATTCCCTTCACCAAAAAGCCGCTTAATGCTAATGAATTAGGGTGTCAGGTGGTAGGTATGGGCGTGAGTTTCGTCTTTAATTATATCCTTCATAAAACATTCACTTTCAAAAGCACGGGTTTTTATGATAGATTGAAAAAGATAGTTTCTTGAAAACTATAATTAATCCAAGAATCTTAAACTGTTTTTTTTGCTGATAACTACTTGATTCGTAAAATTGTTATTAATAATTAAGTTATTTTAAGTATATTTTTTGTACTATTTTTATAAATTACAAGGAAATAGCAAGATATTTTTTCAATTATTAAAATTTCCTTAATATTTTTTAATAATTGCTTGCAAGGAATTAAAATTGTACTTAGCTTTGCATCGTACTAATTTAATCACCCCACAAAATGAAAAAATT
>JANPGQ010000025.1:0-3945 GCA_031423975.1 Cytophagales bacterium
TAAAAAATCAATGTAAATCTGTAAAATCGGTTCCATCTGTGGTCTATTTAATGACGAAATTCAATAGAAACTACTTCGCTTTATCCAAAGCCATTCTCACCGCTAAAGCTGACAAAACACTTGCCATTACCCACTTCTGAACTTTTACCCACACAGGATTTTCCCCAAACCAAACCGACATTCGAGCAGCAGAGAGAACAATTAGGAAATTTATCGTAAAACTTACTAACATTTGGGTAATGCCTAATTCAATACTTTGTGTAAACACCGAACCAAATTCTGGTCTGATAAATTGTGGAAAAAAGGACAAATAAAACACCGCAATTTTAGGATTCAAGATACTCGTAAAGAATCCTATGCTAAATAATTTGCTTGGGCTATCATCTTGTAGGTCTTTACGAGTTTCAAAAAGCCCTTGACTATTGGGCTTCACCGCTTGGAAAGCTAAATAAAGTAAGTAAAAAACACCCAAGAATTTCAAGGTTGCATAGACGTAAGGCACGGTGAAAAGTACCGCTGTCAGTCCCACCGAAACCATAGTAATATGAAAGGTAAAACCCGTAATAATGCCCGCTAAGGATACTAAACCGGCTTTTTTGCCTTGGGTGATAGAGCGAGAAATGAGATAAATCATATTTGGACCAGGCGTAATCACCAAAATCAAAGCAGCTAAAATGAAGATAATTAATTCGTTGAATGGAATCATGAGTTTTTTATTTTGCTAAATCTTTACAATAATGTTGAGTAAATTTGGCTTATTCTTTTATGTTTCCCAAATTTTACCATCATATTTCATTTACTTATTCAACAAATCAATAATTACCAAAGATGACTATAGAATTACGAAGTGATACTTTTACGAAACCTTCGCCTGCCATGTTGGAGGCCATGTTTACTGCTCAAGTGGGCGATGATGTTTTTGAAGAAGACCCAACCGTGAATGCCCTCGAAGAAAAATCTGCCAAAATGTTTGGTTACGAAGCCGCACTTTTTTGCACCTCTGGCACAATGACGAATCAAATTGGTATCAACGTACACGTCCGTCAGGGTGATGAAGTGATATGTGATGCTCTTTCGCACGTGTATCTGTATGAGGGTGGAGGAATTGCCGCCAACTCTTCGGCATCCGTGAATCTTTTGCAAGGCAACCGTGGACGTTTGACGGCTGAACAAATTTCCGAAGCCATTCAAGCCGATAACGTTCATTATCCCATTTCAAAATTAGTATCTTTAGAAAATACCGTGAATAAAGGGGGAGGAGCGTATTATCAACTCGCTGAAATTAAGAAGATTAAGTCAGTCTGTCAAGCGAATAATATGGCTTTGCATTTGGACGGAGCAAGGATTTTTAATGCCTTAGTAGAAACAGGAGAAAACCTTTTGGAATACGGAACAGCGTTTGATTCTATGTCGGTATGTTTGTCAAAAGGCTTAGGAACGCCCATTGGTTCGGTGCTTTTGGGAACGAAAAATTTTATCAAAAAAGCCCGAAGAGTTCGTAAAAGGTTTGGCGGAGGTTGGCGACAAGCAGGATTTTTAGCCGCCGCAGGGATTTATGCTTTGGATAATAACATCGAAAGATTGAAAGAAGACCACGCCCGTGCCAGAGAAATTGGCGATATTATGCAATCTTTACCCGAAGTAGAAGAAGTTTATTCGGTTGATACAAACATCGTTATTTTCAGATTGGATGATAAAATTCTATCGGCTGATTACGTTCAAAAACTGAATGAAAAAGGCATTAAATCTTCTACTTTTGGCAAACATTTAGTAAGATTTGTAACACATTTAGATTTTACGGATGAGCATTTAGGAATGTTTCGGGAGCGAGTTTTGGGATAAATAAGTAATCTTAACGTCTTGATTTTCACCAAATAAATGCCTAATTTTAAAACATTAAATACTAAAATAATGACAGCAATAATTGATAAAGAGACATTGAGGCATTCATTGAAAGAGTTTGCTATCAACGAGCCTGATTTTGTAAATAGCTTAATCAAGGAAATTGCAGAGGATTTAGAAAATGCAAATGATAAAAAATTTGAAGAAATTCTCAATAAAAACTTTGAAGAATACGCCGAGGTATTCAAAGCCTTAGCATAATGATTTACTTAAATAAAAAACAGCTTATACGCATTAATCAAAAGACAGTTGAGATTCATGGAGGAAATTTTATTCCTCCATCAAATTTTCTTCACGAAGCAAATTTGAATTATCTTTTAGAAGCAGTACAAACAGAAATGTTTGGGCAACCCTTATACCCAAACATCACTGATAAAGCCGCTGTTTATTGTTATAATATTATTTGTAATCATATCTTTACCGATGGCAATAAACGAACTGGCTTAGAAGCAGGGCTTATTTTTTTAGAATTAAATGGGATGAGACTTTACAAAGACCTTCCCTTAACGAAATTATACGATTTCATTATTAAAATAGCCTCTGGCGAATCAACTTTAGAAGAATGTAGGACTTGGTTTGCAGTCAATTCTGAACCATTAGAATAAACCTCTATTTCTTAGGCTCATTCAATTCAATCACATAACCATCTGGGTCAGTTACATAAATCTGGTATGCTCCATCAAAACGCTTTTGGCGGTGATAAGGTACATTTTTTTCTTTCAAAAATGCCTCAATACCATCGGCAGAATTAGTGGGGATTGACAAAGAAAAATGAGCTCCATTTTTATCATTATTGGCTACTGGATTTTCTCTGCCTAACAACAAATGTAATTCCTGACCAGGGGCAACTCTGAACCATCTACGTATTGCCAACATGTTATCAGGAACATCCAAAGGGGATAATCCAATAATATCACGATAAAAAGTTACACTGGTTTTGAGGTCTTTTACCGCCAAACCTACGTGGTTATATGACAAAATTTCTATGCCTTTTTTTGGAGTAACTTCTTGGCATAAAGCACTGAAAGACAAAGAGATAAGAATAAATAGAAGCGTGATGTTTTTAGTTGATTTCATGATTTTGTTTTGATAAATAAACGGGATATAAATGTTGTTAATTTTGAAAATATGTTACGAAATACTGAAGGCTTCGTTCAAAACGAAGCCTTCAGTGAATTGGCATTAAAACTCGTAAACTCAGTAGTGTTAAAAGTAAAGTATGGCAAAACTCTACTTGCCTAAATCTATTTTCTATTTCTTCTTCTCAATATTTTCAATCATCTTTAAATACTGCTCAACTTCCAATTTCTTATTCGCCAAAATCTTTTTGTCTTTATCCAAAAACAAAAGATTGGGATAAACCGTAGTGTTGAAATTATTAGCAAAATCGGTCATGGTCAAACTATCAAAGACGTTGATAAATCGCTGGGTTTTGAAATCTTGGATAAATTTTAGCCATTTCTTTTTCTCTCTTGTACCGCACGCCAGATAAACTTTTACGCCTTTTGCTGCCAACTTTGGATAGTCTTCCAAGAGCTTTTTTGTTGTTTCCTGACAATGATGACATTCGGGGTCATAAATCATAACGAGTGTATAGTTTGCTTTCACACCGTATAGAGGCGTGTATTTATCCAACGTATCAGTCATGTCCATATTCATGATTTTACTGCCCAATAAAACAGGTTTCATTTTACGGACATACTCTTTATTTCGGGTAATTGAAGAAGTATCCCAACCCGATTCGGGGTCTTTGATAATGTATTTTTCTGCCACGTGGATATACACATTTTCACGCCCCATAATTTCGGCGGCAATGAATTTTTGAGCAAATTTTCCGACTATATATTTTCTTAAATCAGTCTTACGAGGCATTTTTTCAATAATGGCATCGGCAATTTGTATAATGGTATCTGGCTCAAAATAGGAAATGTTTTTGAGAAATGTCTCCATTTTTTTACCCAAAAAAGGTGTTCTCAACATCCGTTCGTCCGAGAGAGCGATATTATCCCAATAATGCTTGAAATAATAATTTGATTGATTGAT
>JANPGQ010000026.1:0-1847 GCA_031423975.1 Cytophagales bacterium
AAAAGCCTACGAAGCCATCGTGAAAGGAGAAGCCATGCCAAAACCAGGCATCCCAGAATCATTCAACGTATTGATTCACGAATTGAGAGGTTTAGCTTTGGAAATTACTTTGGAGTAAGACTTGTTTCTAATATTTTATCAAATTTTAATTTGAAATGACTAATCAAGAACTCTTAAATGAACAAAAATTAAGTCTGATTGAGTGTATTGTAAAAAATAATGACCTATCATTTTTAAATAAAATTGAGGACTTTATAATTGCAAATTTACCCAGTCCTTTCCCAATCTTAACTGATGAGGAATATACTGATAGAATCAGACAGGCTTTAAAAGAAGCTGATGAGGGTAAAGGTATTTCGATAGAAGAATTGGAAGAGGAAATGAAAAATTGGTAAAATATTAGAAAATAAATATTACAAGGTTATGACAAATATTCAAGCACAACCAGACCGTCAAATGCTTTTAAAGTGGCTTCAACATACCCAAACACAATGGATATGGGAAAAAATAGCTGAATTGAAAGAAAAAGATATTGACATAAACCAAGGATATTCAATGACTCCCGATGAGCTTAGAAAAGAATTATTAGAGGGAATCAATGATGCAAAAGAAGGTCGTACAATAAGTGTAGAAGACTTAATTAAAGAATCAAAAACTTGGTAATGAAAGTACTTTGGACAAAAAAAGCGAGTAAAAGATTAAGAGAAGTGTACAAATTTTATAAGAAAGCATATTCTAAAAAATATGCAGATAGAATTAATAATGCTTTATTAGAACGGTCTGTATTGCTTAGTGAGTTTCCGTTGATGGGAACCTTGGAACTTGGTGAAAAAGTTGAAGATTTAGGTGTTCGTTATTTGGTAGAAGAACATTGTAAATTATATTATCAAGTTATTGAGGATAAAATAGAAATAATTTCTGTTTTTGATACCCATCAACATCCAGATAAAATGAGTATTTAGAACCATTTTCACAAAAAACATTTAGAAAATGTCATTCAAGAAAAATAGAAAATTAAATAGTGATTTCCAGAAAGTAACAGTCTCTTTGGCATCACCTGAGTCAATCCTCGAAGGGTCACACGGAGAGGTTACTCAACCCGAAACTATCAATTACCGTACTTACAAGCCTGAAATGGGCGGTTTGTTCTGTGAAAGAATCTTCGGGCCAACCAAAGACTGGGAATGTCACTGTGGTAAATACAAACGTATTCGCTACAAAGGTATCATCTGCGACCGTTGCGGTGTGGAAGTTACCGAGAAAAAAGTACGTCGTGAGCGTATGGGACACATCGAACTTGTTGTGCCTGTTGCCCACATTTGGTACTTCCGTAGTTTGCCTAACAAAATCGGTTATTTGTTAGGACTTTCTACCAAAAAACTTGACCAAGTAATTTATTACGAAAGATACGTAGTAGTGCAAGCGGGTGTAAAAGCAGAAGACGGGGTAAACAAAATGGACTTCTTGACGGAAGACGAATATTTGGACATCGTGGATAAATTACCACGTGAAAACCAATTATTGCCAGACGAAGACCCTCAGAAATTCATCGCCAAAATGGGTGCTGATGCGTTAGATATGTTGTTGAAACGTACTGAATTAGACAATTTATCTTATGATTTACGTCACTCAGCCGCTAACGATACTTCTCAACAACGTAAGGCAGAAGCCTTGAAACGTTTGAAAGTAGTAGAGGCATTCCGTGAGGCGGGTACACGTATTGAGAACCGTCCAGAATGGATGATTATCAAAATGGTACCTGTAATTCCACCAGAATTGCGTCCACTTGTGCCTTTGGATGGTGGTCGTTTTGCCACTTCCGATTTGAACGATTTATACCGTCGTGT
>JANPGQ010000027.1:0-4957 GCA_031423975.1 Cytophagales bacterium
TGTGTGGATTACAAAATGATAAAATTGGTTTAGGCTTAGAAATTCATTTTAATAAAAAGCAATTACCCACCCTGACCAACTGGCAACATTGGGGTAAAAATGAATACGTTACGGGCATTGAACCTGGCACAAATTTCCCCATCGGGCAAGCACAGGCAAGGGCAGAAAATAGTCTGATATTCTTAGCTCCCAATGAGGTGAAAACGTTTGATGTTACGTTGAAAATAAACTCAAAAATTTAAACTATTTAGAAATGAATAAAGCACAAAAAGCCCTCGACCAAGGCAAAGGAATTTTAAGATTAACGCCCACGTGGGTTCCTCGCTCATTTTGTGTGCCGGGGCGTAGAATAAAATTGCATCCAGACGATTATTACGTATTGGGTGGCGCACGTGGAGGTATTGACGAACGCTGGCTTTCTTCAACCACGCCCGCCAAAAACGGTCCACTGACGGGTGAACATGAGGGTTTGAGTTTTATCGTTTTTATAGATGGTGATAAAGAAGAACGAATCCTTTTGAAAGATGCCATTGATGAATTGAAGGGTGAAATCATTGGCGATAGGCTTTGGAATAAATACCAAAGTTGGGCGATGTATTCTAAGTTTTTTGATAACATGGGACCTCTGCCCCACCATATCCATCATAATGACGAACACGCTGCCAAAATCGGGCAGTTGGGCAAACCCGAAGCCTATTATTTTCCTCCACAGTTGAACAACCATGGCGGAGATTTTCCTTATACTTTCTTCGGAATTGCCCCCGGTACTACCAAAGAACAGATCAAGGAATGTTTGATGAATTTCACCAAAGGCGATAATAAACTGACCAATTATTCGCAGGCTTTCCGTCTTGAACCTGGTACGGGTTGGGACGTTCCCCCAGGAATGTTGCACGCCCCAGGGAGTCTGTGTACGTATGAACCCCAAAAGGCTTCGGACGTTTTTGCGATGTATCAATCTTTGGTAAATGAGGCAATTATTCCCGAAGAATTATTGTGGAATGGTACTCCCCCCGAACGAATTGGAGATTATGACCAATTGATGGAAGTAATTGATTGGGATTTAAACGTTAATCCGAATATTTTAGAAACTCGTTTTATGGCTCCCAAACCCGTGAAACCATTAGCCGAAATGCAAGCGGAGGGACACGTAGAAAACTGGATTTGTTATCGTTCAGAGGCATTTTCTGCCAAAGAATTGACCGTTGAACCTGGCAAAACCGTAATCATTAAAGACAGTGCCGCCTACGGCATGATTATGATGCAAGGACACGGAACGATGGGCGTTTGGAATATTGAAACCCCAACTTCGATTCGTTACGGACAACTAACCCATGATGAATTTTTTGTTACTGAAAAAGCCGCAATCGAAGGCGTAAAAATCACGAATCATTCATCCACCGACCCAATCGTAATGCTTAAACATTTTGGACCCAATAATCCAGATTTGGTTTTGTAGCTATCGGCTGTCGGCTTTGGGCTGTCAGCTATCAGGAACATCAAATGTAGTTTTTCTCAAAATATAAAAATAGCTTTTGTTGAAAGCTGATTGCTGACAGCCGAAAGCCAAATAATGAAAATGCAAGAAAATAATTATCCAAAACTCCACAATGCTACGTGGCCTGGTATTGTTGGAAAAGGTCCTGATTCAGAACCACCCATTTCGTTAGATACTATGCTCGAAATGACCGCCGCTGCCGAAGTAAATGGCGTAAAATTCGATGGTGTTGATTTGGGGCTTTTTGACCCACATTACGATTTAGATACTTCCGATGATGCCATTAAAAGATTAGCGGATAAAGTTGCCAAACACAATCTCGAAATTGGTAGTTTGGTAGCACCAATCTGGGGCGGACCAGCAATGGGTTCAAAAGAAGAACGTTCACAATTTATAGAAATGGTGCGTAAATCGTGTCATATCGGGCAAAAACTACGTGAAATGGGCATTCGTCCCAACGGAATTGTTAGAATTGACTCGGCAAGTAGCGTTGAAAATTGGGCAAAAGACCCTGTCAATAATACAAAATTAATTGCCGATACATTCAGAGAAGCCTGTGATGTAGCAGCAGATTATGGTGAAAGATTAGCTGCTGAGGGTGAAATCTGTTGGGGTGGAATGCACAGTTGGAAAGCCATGATTGAAACCCTCGAAGCCGTGGACAGACCCAATATTGGCTTTCAAGCGGATATGTCGCATACTACCTTATATTTGTTGGGTTATAATGCCCCGGAAGTCAGAATTTTACCCGCAGATTTCAAATGGGAAGACAGAGCAACCTTTTTGGCAGGATTAAAAACCCTCACGGATGCCCTTCGCCCGTGGACAATTGATTTTCACGTGGCTCAAAATGACGGAACGGTTCATGGCACAGGTTCGCATGATAAAACGGGTCGCCATTGTCAAGCTAATGACCCCAATGGAAAATTAGACATTGCCCACGATGCAGGTTTATGGCTTCGGAACAATGACGGAGAACTCACCAAAGCCTTCAAACACATTTGTTGGGATGGCTGTATGTTTGATAATGCCGTTATGACCAAACAACAAACTTGGAACGATATTCTGGCGGCAATGATAAAAGTTCGTCAGCAACATGGATGGATTGAATCTTAAATTAACCACATAATGTTTACAAATTCCCTAACTATTTTAGCAGTTTTATGTCTGAACATTGTAGTGGCAGAATGGCTTAATACAAAAGCCTTTTTCAAGCACGTTGGTACTGGATTGATGGTCATTATTCTGACAGCAATCGTAGCGAACTTGGGCATTATTCCAGCTTCAACGCCTGCAACACCCCTGTATGATGGCATTTTTGCTTACATCGCACCGCTTTCTATTTTTTTGATGTTGCTTAATATCAATCTAAATAGCCTGAAAAAAGCAGGAAAACCGATGCTTATCATGTTTTTGATTGGCTCTGTGGCAACTGTAATTGGAACGTTAGTAGCGATGTGGGCAACTAATGGAAAAAATAAAATTGGGGAATTATATTACGCCCTGGCGGGAATGTACACGGGTACATACATAGGTGGAAGCATCAATTTCAATGCCGTTGCTTTGCATTATGGGGTATCACAACAAGGAACACTTTTTTCGGCTGCCACCGTAGCCGATAACATTATTACCGCTATTTGGGTGATTGCCACGTTGGCACTTCCTCAGTTATTGAACAAGCTGTATCCAAGAAAAAAATTGATGGAAATTTCAGATGAAAGCAAAGCTGAAACCAATAATTATACCTCAGATACAGAAAGTGTACGTCCTTTCGATTTAGCATTTTTATTATTAATAAGTTTCACGGGTATTAGCCTTTCGGCTTGGTTAAGTTCTAAAATTCCACAAATCCCGAGTATTTTATGGCTTACAACCATCGCTTTGATTTTAGCTCAATTTAAAATTGTCAATAACTTAAAAGGGCATAAATTATTGGGATTATTGGGCGTTTACTTGTTTTTGGCAGTAATAGGAGCTTATTGTGATGTACCAGCTTTATTGAAAGACGGGCAGTTGGCAATAACTCTCATGATTTTTGTGAGTATTTTAGTCGGCGTTCATGGACTTATTATTTATGGAATGGGGGCTTTGCTCAAACAAGATTGGGACATCGTTTCGATAGCATCACAAGCTAATGTGGGAGGGTCAGCTTCGGCATTGGCACTTTCTCGTAGTCTCAACCGAAACGACTTAACATTACCAGGCATTTTAGTAGGTGCTTTGGGCAATGCCACAGGAACTTATTGGGGAATTTTAATAGCAGAATTTATAAGAAATTCAGGCTTTTTCTGAAAAATAAGGTTCACTATGATTTATAGGAGATTCATTCGTCAAACACGGAAGTGGTCCTTTTGAAGGACGACTTCCGTATAAATCGTAGAAGAACCCAAATTAATCTTACCAATTATTTATCTAAATACGTTTAAATTATGTCAAAGAAAGAACTTAGAATTGGATTAATTGGAACGGGTTTTATGGGTAGAACTCATTCCAACGGCTATAACCGTGTACCAAATTTTTTCCCAGAATTAGAATATACGCCTGTTTTGAAGGCAGTTTGTTCTCGAAATCTTGAAAGCGTAAAAGCCTTTGCCGAACAATGGGGCTACGAATCGGTGGAAACGGATTGGAAAGTCTTGATTGCCCGAGATGATATTGATGCCGTGGATATCTGCACGCCCAACGATACGCACGCCGAAATTGCGATGGCAGCAGCGGCGGCAGGAAAAATGATTCTTTGCGAAAAACCTCTTTCACGTAATTTAGCGGAAGGGGAAAAAATGGTTGAAGCTATTGAAAAAGCAGGAACGCAAAGCACCGTTTGGTACAATTACCGAAGATTACCCGCTGTTACCTTGGCAAAACAAATCATTGACTCGGGTAAATTGGGTAAAATTTATCATTACCGAGCCAATTTCTTACAAGATTGGACCATTAGTGCCGACCTTCCACAAGGCGGAACTGGACTTTGGCGAATGGATGCCGAAGCGGCTGGTTCGGGTGTAACTGGCGACCTTTTAGCCCACTGTATTGACACGGCAATGTGGCTCAATGGAGCGATAACCGATGTTTCTGCCATGACCGAAACCTTCGTGAAAGAGCGTATGCACCAATTAACGGGTAAAGTTGAACCCGTAAAAATTGATGATGCCTGTATTTTTCATTGTCATTTTGAAAACGGTTCTTTGGGTCTTTTTGAATCTACTCGTTACGCACGGGGACACAAAGCCCTTTATACTTTTGAAATAAACGGAGCAAACGCCTCCATTCGTTGGGATTTGCACGACTTAAATAGATTAGAATATTTTGACCACAACGATGATTCAATCGTTGTGGTCAAAATATTCTAATCTATTTAAGTCGTGCAAATCCCAACGAATGGAGGCGTTTGCTCCGTTTATTTCAAAAGTATAAAGGGCTTTGTGTCCCCGTGCGTAACGAGTAGATTCAAAAATACCC
>JANPGQ010000028.1:0-1588 GCA_031423975.1 Cytophagales bacterium
TTGGTGGCTAAGGCTTCAAAAAAACTCTGAGGGAAAAGGTGTGTAATGAAGTTTTCTAAGGTCATTTTCTTTACTTCAATACCCGTATCAAGACCCGCTTTTGGGAGGTCAATTTGCATCATTTTTCCTGGGCGAAGCACATTGACTGCCACAAGTCCCGTCAACAATGATAAAATAGTAGCGAAATAAAAATAAACGAGCGTTTTTGCTCCAATTCTTCCAACCAATTTAAAGTCTCCCAATTTGGCAATTACGACCGTCAGAATAGAGAAAATCAGAGGTCCAATAATCATTTTAATCATTCTAAGGAAAATCTTACTCAAAAGATTGAGGTAAGTATTCGCTGAATCAAGTGCTTCTTGATTTCCTTGATATGCTTTATTTAGGATATAACCGACGAGAATTCCGAGCGTCATACCAATAAAAATCTTCCAAGTAATGTTTAATTTCATGCCGTTTTTTAATGGATTTATGCTCAAAACAAGGCTTAATCCAGTGTTTATTCAATTTTTGGGTAAAAAAATGGTACATTTTTGTTAAAATGTACCATCGCTATTGTGTTAGTTATACTTAGTTTTATTCATTAAAAATTAGCACTCACCTTCGCAAAGGCAAAGCGTCCGTTGTAGCCACCTTGATTTGGCTGAAATAACAAACGACCACGATTTGAAGCATCTCTACCCGACGAATAATCCAATGACCCGTAAGCGTTGCGAGGGTCAATATAAATTTGTTGTGGATAAATATCAAAGATATTATTTGCTCCGATTGATAACTGAATTCCTTTTGAAAGGGCATAACCAAGCACTAAGTCAGTAATCAAAACTGGGGCAAAAGTTTGGTCAATGTAGGCTTGTCCATTAGCATCACGATTAAATTGGGTATTCCAATAAGTACCGTCTGCTTTTTTTGTTTCTGTATCCAAATTATGAATATATTTTACCTCTCCAAAACGAACAACTCTCACCGAAACACTCAATTTGTTAATGTTGTAAGTGGCACTCAAATTTATTTTATTCTTAGGTTGCCAAACTTCAATACGTGAACGTTGTTGACGGTCGAAAAGTAAATTTTTAAACTGCGTATCAGGCGATTTAGTGGGGTCGTTTTTCTCAGGACTATCAATCAAAGCAGTGCTATTGATGGCAGTTACTTCATTTTTATTGAAATTGATTGCTGCATTTAATAACAAGTTTCCTTTACCAACTTTCTGCTTGAAATTTGCCACAATATCCACCCCTTGGGTGCGAGTATTAGCGGCATTGGCGAAGAAATTGACGTTATTTACACCCACATAATCCGTAGCGGAAAAGCCCAGTAAAGCACGAGAAAATGCCCCAGAATAAACGATACGGTCTTGTATTTCAATTTGATAAGCATCAACTGTCAAAGTGAGGGCGTTGCTGATTTTAGAGGTCAAACCCACCGCATAATTGAGCGATGTTTCTGGGCGCAACTCATCCACCCCAATTTTTGTACGCGCAATTGGGTCATCATTATTGACTGTCAAGGTATTAGAAGGCAAACCGCTCACGAACTGTGTACTTGTGTTGTTGAAATATTTTTGATGCAAAGACGGCGCACGGAA
>JANPGQ010000029.1:0-2231 GCA_031423975.1 Cytophagales bacterium
TAATGGCTTGAAATTCAAAAAGATAAAGTCAGATTCGTACTTGATTTTGGAAGATAAAAAACTCAAGAAATTAGTTGAGTCAGATACCCGATTTCAAGAAAATAACCCTTCTCCACAATCTGATGAAAATCCATCAATGAAAAATATTGAGAAGAATTTGATTGCTTCCCAAGAAGTAAAAGGAAAAGTGAGTGATGAGAAAGGAGGTTTGCTACCTGGGGTAAATATTAAAATTAAAGGTACTCAGAAAGGTACAATTTCGGGTAACGACGGTTCATATAAAATTGAGGCAAATGCGGGTGATGTGTTGGTTTTTAGTTTCATTGGTTTTAAATCACAAGAATTAACCGTGAATCCAAATCAATTGGTTATTAACGTGGCACTTACCGAAAGTTTATCCACACTTGGCGAAGTGGTAGTGGTAGGTTCTCGTTCATCACAGGCTCGAACAAATATCAATTCAGCCGTTCCCGTTGATGTTATTACAACCAAAGAATTAAAGAATTTTTCGCAAGTTGATTTAGGGCAAATCTTAAATTATGTTGCTCCTTCTTTTAACTCAAACCGTCAAACAGTTGCCGATGGTTCTGACCACGTTGACCCCGCCTCTTTACGGGGTTTAGGGCCAGACCAAGTTTTGGTTTTGGTAAATGGAAAACGTCGTCATAGTTCTGCTTTATTGAATATTAATGGTACGGTTGGGCGTGGTTCTGTGGGTACAGATATGAACGTTATTCCTGTGGCTGCCATCGAACGAATTGAAGTTTTGCGTGATGGTGCAGCCGCACAGTACGGCTCAGATGCTATTGCTGGGGTAATTAATGTGGTATTGAAAAAAAATGTGGAAGGATTCTCAAGTTCTTTAACACTTGGCCAAAACATGACTACGATGAATTATACCGCTCCAAATATTGCGGGTGGAATGGATAATAAAAGTCAAAGTATTAATGATGGACAAGTGATTCAGTTTGATTTTTCAAAAGGGTTTCGTTTGGGAAAAGAAGGTAGTCTGACCATTTCAGCCCAATATAACGAACACGGAAAAACCAATCGTAGTGGAGAAGATAACATTCCCACCACCTATTTGGGAAGTAACGGCGGTTTCCCAACAACTCCAACGGGGCAAGTTCAAAACGATTTCCGCAAAAATTTACTTGTAGCCGACAAAGCCATTGAAACTGCCAATGGTTACGACCGTCACAACATGGTTTTTGGCAACTCTTCTTCTAAAAATTATGGTTTATTTTTTAATGGAGGATTGCCAACGGGAAAAAATTCAGAATTTTATTTTTCGGGAGGTCTCACGTATCGTACAGGTAAAGGATTCGGTAACTACCGTCCACCAGTAGCACGTAATCAACAGCCTTTGAATACAGATGGCTCATTGTATTATCGTGATGGATTTTTGCCAGGCATTGGTTCTGAAGTACAAGACCAATCTATTATTTTAGGATATAAAACAAAGCTTGGAAATTGGAATATGGATTTGAGTAATACCTACGGAGCAAACTCATTCGGATTTTCGGTCTTCAATTCGGGAAATGCAACTTTGCCTAATGCCAATAATCAGCAAACAGAATTTGATGCGGGTAAATTGAAATTTGACCAAAATACAACGAACCTTGACTTTTCGAGATTGTACGAAAAAGTGGGAAGTATTAGCGGTTTGAACTTAGCATTTGGGGCTGAATTCCGTAGAGACCATTACCAAATTGTGGCTGGCGAAAAAGGTTCTTATTCGGGTGAAGTGAAAAATGTTCCCGTTGCACCCATCGTTGCCGGTGGTCCAGCTTATAACAATGGAACTGCTGTGGCTGCTCCTGGAGCCCAAGTTTTTCCTGGCTATCAGCCTTCTAATGAGGTGAACAAATCACGTACTAATTTAGGACTTTACGCTGACGTTGAAGGTGAAATTGCGAATCGTTTATTAGTAGGCATTGCAACACGCTATGAAAATTATAGTGATTTTGGCTCAAATTTTAGTAATAAAATCTCAACACGCTTGAAATTAACGGAAAATTTTGCTTTCAGAGGTTCTGCCAGTACAGGATTTAGGGCTCCATCATTGCATCAGCGTTACTTTAATAATACCTCAACGCAATTCGTAAGTGGTTTGCCTTCCAATACTTTAACCGTAAATAATGATGACCCAATTGCCCGTAAAACCATTGGCGTAGATGCTCTTCGCCCTGAAACTTCGGTGAGTTATACAGTGGGTTTAACAGGTAAGA
>JANPGQ010000030.1:0-4062 GCA_031423975.1 Cytophagales bacterium
CCCGCACCGTTGGTAGAAGTACCCACGCCACGCTGAATTTGTACGGAATTGGTAGAACTCGCTAAATCGGGCATATTTACCCAATACACGCCTTGGTCTTCGGAGTCATTGATGGGAATTCCGTTGATGGTTACATTGATACGGGTAGCATCTGTACCACGAATACGAATCCCCGTATAGCCCACGCCCGCCCCAGCATCTGAAGTGGTTACCAACGATGGCGTGAAGTTCAAAAGCTGTGGAATGTCTTGCCCCAAGTTCTGTTTTTGGAGATATTCTTTGCTAATATCCGAATACGCCATTGCCGATTTTGCATTGGCACGAGTAGCACTTACCACTACTTCATCGGCTACGAATGTTGATTTTTGTAAAGAGAAATCAAGCGTTTCGTCTTTTTGTAAATCTACTTCTTTTACGATTTTGGTAAATCCTAAGTAGCTGATTTTCAAAAGATAAGAACCTTTTGGGAGATTCTTGAAAACATAAACTCCTTGCTGATTGGTGGTTGTTCCTCTGGTGGAATTTTCTAAAATTACGGTTGTTCCCGAAAGGAGTTTTCCAAATTCAGAATCGGTAATTTTTCCAGAAATGGAGAATTGAGCTTTGAGCCATGAGCTTTGAGCCATGAGCAAAAAAATGATGAATAAACGATAAGTTTTCATTGCTTGAATTTGGGTTCAAGACAGGTAAAGGAGTCAAATCCAGTCAGATTTAACATACAAAAGCCATTACATTTTGCGTGATTGACAAAATTCCCTTCGACAGCATTATACTGCATCAGGTTCAATGGGTATAATCTCAGCCCGTTGTTATGAGGCACCCCTTTTTGTGATTGTAGCGTAAAATTAGATGAAAAATTGATACGAAATAATTAATTCTAAAAATTCATCGCATGGTGTAAAATTTTCATGGAATTGTGATAAGAATAAATAAATATGGCTTCCTGAAACGAATTCATTTTAGAAAGCCATCTTTACATTACTTCGCAGCATTATAATCATTCGCCATTTTGAACAAATCTAATCCCTTTGCAACACCTTCTTTTTGACCAAGAACACCGTATTGTTTGTAGTCATAATCGCCTTTAACTTGCTCATTATCAAGAAATAACAATATAGCTTTATCTGTTCCATAACCATTAGCTCTATTGGCAAGTTCAGCTTGTTTTGTAGAAGGTTTTTCAAAAACGTAAGTCTCTTCAATATTATTCTCAATCTGTGATTTTGTAAATTCGGTAGTTATAGTTGCTTTGTAATAGTAGTAAACATAGACGTTTATTTTCCCTCGAATTTTAGATTCAAGAAATCTCATTTTTTTCAAATCTTTATTTACCTGCAAATCAACTCGCTCAAAAACCTTGTCTAATATCTGAATACTTTTATGGGTTTCAGCGGTGATTTTAATAGCTTTTTGAGCATCCTTAGGAGTGAATTCGATATTTTTTCCGTTTTGTATTGATTCAATGGAATAGAATATTCCTAAACTAAAAATGCCTTCAGTTCTAACTCCTTCATTGTTAGTTACAAAACCTGCGAGTTTATCTCCTTTCCATTTTTCGTAATCGAAAACAGTTTGAGCCTTACTTAAATTAACACCTAAAACTAACGATGTGAACAAAACAAATAATATTTTTTTCATGAATATGATTGTTTAAAAGTGGATAAACTAACGAATAACATTTTGATAATTATAACGACTGGCGTTGAGGGCATAAGCCGCTAAAAACTGGCTCATGATGTCTAAACGATGTTTTTCTATTTCGGCTGAATCAATAAAAATCTTGTTTAGCAAGTCCCATTTGCGTTTGTTGTCGCCCTCCACTTGTCCGCTGGCTTGTTGAATTACTTGCAAAGCCTCTGATTTGCAAGGTGATGATGGGTCAATCATGCCTATAATTCCCAAACCTTCTTCAAACTGACGATTGGCAATTTTAGCCTTTGCGTTCAACAACATTTGATTACAGTTTTGGTTCTGGTACATCTTAAATGCCTCAACTGCTTTGCTTTGGGTTTGCTGATAACATTCAACTTCTGATGGAATGCTAAACAAACTCACTAAAGCTTCCTGCGACTGATTCATTTTCATCATTTGGTCGGCTTGTGCAAGGATGGTTGAGCATCTTTGATTGTAATAGGCAATGGCTTTTTGCTTGGCTTTTTCCAAAAATACTTTCGTTGATTCATCATCTAATTTTGCATTTGAAACCAAATTATTCAAGGCTAAATCACGGGTTCTGCCACTTCCTTTTAGCTTTTTTGTAACCGAAGCAAAAATCGCTTTGCTGTCTAATTGCTTGACATACAGGCTAATGTCTGCCTCAATGACGGTAATGTTTTGCAAGCCAGGATTAACGGTTTGTTCATTATAAATTTTAATAATCGGATATAAAACTAAATTATTTTGAACGTTTAAAGATGCAATGCCATTTTCGGTAAGGGCATCTACAAATTTATCATGTAGCCGTTGCAAGTGCGTTTCGCTGAGTCCTCCGCTGATTTCATCAGGCATTACAAGAGCAAAGGTAATTTTATTGGCAAGGTTTTCGGACTGTCCAACACTTGAAAAAATTGAGATTAAACATATCCCAAGGCAAGTAAAACTATGGCTTAAATATTTTTTCATTTTATTTTTAAATATTTGCAAATCAATGAGTTAAGTTACTTTACGAAGGCTTTTAGTGTGATTCCTTTATCAATTCTTTCTTGAATTTCAACGCCACCTTCGTTTACTTCACAGATGGCAAAGTTTTCATCTTCTACTTTTATTACCTCTACTTTACCGATTTCTTTTTTACGAATTAATTCTTTGCCGTCCACATTGGTTTTCACAAATTCGATGATAGTTAATTCTTTTCTAACTGCCAAACCGATTCCTGTTCCACCCGCAATGAGGATTTTTCTTGCCCCTTTTTTCTTGTGGGTTTCTTGAATTTCTACTACTGAAACCATCACAGGGAAAACTCGTTTTACCCAATTTTTCAAGCCACAAGCTAAATTACTCATGGCATTACGGAGGGCTTCGTCTGTTGAACTTCCATGACCTTCTACATCACACGAACCTGCCATTAATTGTCTGAAAAAACCACCTTCTACGGGTGCAGACGATTGCCCACGCCCGAAGGTTTCAGCTTGTAAAACTTGACTGGTTTCTACATCAATTAGCTTGATAGAAGTCAATACAGAGGCGGAATACACATATTTTTTGGATTCCACAGAGTATGAACTACTGGTGGCAACGCTCACTAATTGCCCAGTTACGAGATATTTCGCTCCCAAAGTACGTCCTTGTTCGATGACTTTACTATCCAAAAATTCTTCGGTTTTTTGAAGTTCTTGTTCGGCTTTGATGTTCTGTAATTTGGTTCTGTCAACTATCGTGAAACGTGCGGCTTTCACAAATTCGTTAGCCACAAGTTCATTGACTTGCTCCACATAATTTTTCTCTTTGTAAGAAGGATAAGTGAAGTAAGTGATACCAACGGTAATTTTTTCACTTTGAGCAATCAATGAATAACTCAAAGAAAATGAGAAGAGAAAAAGCAGTATTTTTTTCATGGAATATCTTGAAAATCAATTATTTGAATGTTACAAAAATGGTATTTCCTTTAATCAGACGTTCAACTTTTAGTTTACGGTCTGGTTTTTTAGTGGGAAAAAGAGCATTGCAAAATCTGAAAATATCCAAGGAATATCGGGTTGTCGTGAGGTTACGCCCTTGCGTATCTAAGCGTGGAACACGTATGACATCAAAGATTGTTTTTAATTCTGTAACGCCTTGAATATGATAGTTTTTGGTATTGTCTGCCACCCACGATTCTAAGGCATCCGACAGAGGAAGTCCATCTTTGCCAACCTCCGTACTCATCTTGATATCAGCGTCGGCAGCCAAGTTGAATTCGAGGGAAAGGTAGCGTCCATTTTCGATAATATCAGTGAATTTTTGTTGCATAACGTTCAAAAAATCTTCAATCACTGAGTCGGTTGCACGGGCAGCCAAACGCCCTACATCGTTGGTATAAAATTTACCCGAAAAACCTACTTTGTTGGATAAAGACGAAGACGT
>JANPGQ010000031.1:0-2791 GCA_031423975.1 Cytophagales bacterium
GGGGTCAAGGTGTAAATTTTGTTTGATGAGAATAAGTTTACATCCTTTCACTTGAATCAACTCTTCGATTATTTGCAAGACCTCTTTAATTGACCGCCCTAAACGAGAAAGTTCCGAAACAATCACGGTATCTTGGGCTGAGACCTTATCCAGTAATTCGGTAATTTTTCTTTTCTCAGCAGACTTTCGAGAAGAGACTTCAACTTCAATCCATTCATCAACAATCATTTTTCGCTCGACCACGTAACGAGCAATCAGGCTCCTTTGACCATCGGCAGATTGGTCAGCCGTAGAGGTGCGAATATATCCTAAAACCATAATTTTTGTGCGATTTTGTAAAAAGGTATTTTAATGCCGTAAAGATGAAAAATAATACTGGTATTATGCGTACCTTTTAAGCATAATCTCTCAACTTCTTTAACGCTCGTTATCTCCAATGGCAAGAAAGGAATATTTATCATCTGATGAACGGTCTCGTTTTGATTCTCCGCCTCAATTGGAGAACATTCGTATCTTGATTGAAATACCGATTTGGGCAGAGAATTATTTGAAAACTTTATTCACCTCTACCAATAAAACGGGTTTCATTCTGCAAATGGGGTATTTTAGAGTCACCACTCGTTTTTTCAACCCCAACTTATTTTATGAACACGACATCAATTTGGTGGTTGAAAAGTTTAAATTTGACCCCAATGATATTAGTATGATTGACTATGCCCACAGTCGAACCAGTTATCGCCACCAAGAGGAAATTCTTAGAGAATTTAGTATCGCCGCTTTCAATACGGAGTACCAAGCCTTATTATATCAAGAAGCCAAACGGCTCACTTATCTGCAAACCAAACCTACCTTAATTTTTGATTCTCTGGTTTGTTTTCTGCAAGAAAAAAGAATTGAAATTCCTACGTATAATGCTTTACGGGAGATTGTTACTAAAGCCCTTGACGCATTTGCCAAAGATTTAGAAGCCATTATTCAAACCTATTTATTGGATTTGGATAGGGATTTATTAGAGCAACTCGCCCAGAAACAAAAAACAGAATTTTCTGAGAAAAAGAGTGGTTATGAGCGATATGAACTGACCTTTTTCAAAAGAATAACGCAATCTATGCAACCCATGCAAATAAAGGAAAGACTTGAGTTATTTATGGCTTTGAAGTTCAAATACCAACAATTGCAATCCATTATCAAAAAACTAAAACTTTCGGATGCCACTATACGCTACCTTGCCGACTATATTTTGGATAATCAGTCCTCACAAGCCATAAAACGAATAAATGAGCATTATTTACAGTTGATTGCCTTCGTGATTCATCAGTATTTCAGTTTGGGGGATGCGTTGATTCTAACCTTGAATAGTGCCGTTACTTCGACTTTTAATGATGCCGAAGATAGACTGAAAGAAGAGCATTACAAGAACCGTTTTGTAAATGCTCAATTGGCTAATCAGGTTACTCGGCGAAGTACCACGCACATTGATGCCTTGGGAGATATTGAAACGATTATTGAAAATTTGCAAACCGATGATAGCCAAAAAGTCGAGCAAATCAGACAACTAATTGTTCAAAAAAGAGTCAAAAAGTCCGCTTTGGATGAAGACCAAGAACGATTAAATGAACTAAAAAAGGTAAATCAACCCATTTCCAATCGGGATGATTATTATAAATCCCTTGAAAAAGAGTCCATCAAGTTACAGAACCGAGTGACTCATATTGTCGTGGCATTAGTATTTGACATCGAAAAATCGCAGGAAGATATTTGCCAAGCCGTTACCTATTTCCAACACAAGAAAGGGGATATTAGCCACAGTAATAAATTGCCGATTGATTTTTTAGGGATGGACGAACGACAAAAAATCTTTACTGATTCGGGCAAATTACGCATTTCACTCTACAAGGCTTTACTTTTTAGAGAAATTAAAGAACACATCAAAGCGGGGTCTTTGAATGTCATTTCTTGTTATGAATACCGAAGTTTTGAAGAGTATTTAATTCCACGTAATCAATGGAATAAGCACAAAGAAGCCCTTTTAGAGAAAGCGAATCTAACAAAACATAGTAGTGCTGCCAAAACACTTTTAGCTCTCAATGATAAATTGAACCAACAATTTAAGATAACCAATGACCGATTATCGGAGAATAAGGATGTCTATTTTGACAAGGATGGACAATGGCACTTGCACCGCTACAAAGCCGATGGCGATAACATCCCCATTGACAATAAGTTGCTTTATCCACCTAATCGGTCAATTCCTTTGTTACAAGTGCTTATTCAAATAAATCAACTCACGGGTTTCTTGGAGGCTTTTCAACACAAAACGGAACATTACGTACCGACTCGCCCTGGGAATAACATTTTCTATGCGGCAATTATTGGATTTGGAGAAAACATTGGTATCTCTGAGATGGGTGATATTTCGAGAAATATTGTCAAAAACACCCTTGAAACGGTTGCAACACATTATTTCTCCCCAGAAATGACCTTGAAAGCTAACGATTTAATTCTTTCCATGAGTAATAAATTACCAATCATCGACTTTTTTAGACAGCAATCAGGATTTGTTCATACGGGGAGCGATGGGCAGAAATATGATATTTCAGTACCGTCTTTGCGAGCTTCTGCCTCTTTTAAATATTTTGGTAGTGGAAAAGGCATCACGGTTTATTCTCATTTAGATGAAGCGGGGCAACTCATTACTTCAACCGTTTTTAGTACTTCGGATAGAGAAGCTCACTACCTCTTAAATATGCTTACTTACAACGAAGTAATTACCCCAGATGCCCATTCTACG
>JANPGQ010000032.1:0-1763 GCA_031423975.1 Cytophagales bacterium
AATCGCTGTTGTAAGTGGCGTAGGTTTTGAGTGAAGCCAAAGGGTTTCCCCAAGTCAAATAGTCGAATAAACCCTGTGTGAGCATAAAAAACACGCCAAAAATTATGCCGAAGAGAACGGCTTTCTGCCAATTTTGTTTATTGAAAAGCCACCAAAGTCCAATGACAAAAGGCACAAAAATTATCTGATAACGAAATACAAAACTGACTGTAAACCACCACGCCATCAACAGAATATGTTTGGTATTCAGTGTTTTGGAACACGCATAATAACAGCCCAACATCATGGGCGGAATACAGGCAAATTCTCGCAAATCACGGACGGAAAGGAAGGGGAAAACCCAGAAAATAGCTAATAATAATCCCACAATTTTAGCATCATTTGGGCGATTGCTCAAACGTTCGGTGAGGCGATAACCCACGTAAATCGTAATCATCGAAAACAAAGCGTGAACCAAACGAGCCACCAGCATTTTGCCTTCTGGATTATACAAACCTACACTTTCGCAAAAACCAAAAATTAGCGTATGAATTTCAATATAAATGAGGTTGAAGATGTAAGCCTCCCCTTTGGGAATATTGGGAAATGAGGTAGCCACGCCTTTTTCTAAAATATTTTGGGCAAGTTCAATGACTTCAAAATGGTCATCAGTAAAGGCATATCCTTTGGAGAAAATAGTGGCTAATATTCTGAAAAATAATCCCAATAAAAGGATTTTTTTGAGATTGAGATTATCTAAAAATTTAGTCATGGGGTGGATTTATGTAGTTTTAGCGATAATAAACGCTTTATCTTTGGAAGGAAACCATTTTTCAACCAATTTTTTAAGCCTAATTTGCGTATTAGGAACCCGTTTCAACACGGCATTTTTGCTAAAATTAAATTGGCTAATTGCCTCAATATCATCTTCTACGCTATTATTTTTTAAGGTAGAAGTAATAATAAATTGATAGATTACATCTGTCCATTCATCTTTATTCGACCAATAATGACCGATGTATTTATCGGCAGCTTGTACGTTTTCATTCTCAGTTAAGGCAATAGAAAGGGCTAATTGTTCAATAAAATAAGGCGTTACTTTTATGGCAAGCATTGCATCGGCAATATCAACCGCTAAACGACTTATTGGCTCGCATTTATTAGCAGGAATAGCAATGACTCCCGCATTCCACATACAATGATTTTCATTAATGGTGATGCCCGCAAAAGTTTTATTTTTAACCTGACTCCACATTAACCTTTCCGTTTTACTTTTCCGTTGCGAAAGTTTGCCTTCGTTCAGGTGCATCATTGTGGTTTGAAAATCAGATTTTAATTGTTTAAGGTCGGCAAATAAAAACGTATCAGTATCGACATAAAAAAGCGGTTCATCGGGATGCAAGGCACAAACATGATGAATCCCCATAAGTTTTGGTCGCCAAAAGAATTTGTGCGGTCCTTGCCAATCTAATAATTTAGCTTCACTGAGTGGGATAACATTCACTTTTTTGCCAAATCTTTTATAAAAATCAGGAGCATCCGTTACCACAAATACCGCATCGTCAGTATCCGTTTGATTTAGAAACGAACAGATGCCAAAGTACGTCTGTGCATGATGCCGAGGGTTTTTACCGATTACTACGAAGAGAATATTCATTAATTTAATTTTCAATATTACCAATTACTGTTTTAACAAAAGACCGTAAATGATATTTCTGTTTAATTGACTCGTCAATGGGCTGAAAAGGCGTTTCAAAGAATGATTTTGGGATGTTAATGTTCTC
>JANPGQ010000033.1:0-2949 GCA_031423975.1 Cytophagales bacterium
GAAAGTCGAAAGCCAAAAGCCGACTGCTTCTTCTGGTCAAATGGACTTATTTGGCAGTTTAGTGCCAGAGAAAAAGTTAGAAGTTTTTAGTGAAAATGACTACGAATCCCAAACGCAAGCCTCGAATATTGAGACACGAAAATCGAACATTGACACCACAGTTCACGAGTATCACCTCATCGACACGCCCGAACTTCGCAAGAGTCTGATTCACTTTTTGAGTTTGCAAGATGCTCTGTGTTTTGATACAGAAACGACTTCGATAGATGCGGTGGAAGCAGATTTGATTGGAATGTCCTTTGCCTATCGTGCGGGCGAGGCGTATTATGTGCCTGTACCAACGGATAAAGCTGTGGCTCAAGCAATTGTGGATGAATTTAAGGTAATTTTTGAGAATGAAAAAATCGAAAAAATAGCCCAAAATATCAAATACGACTTGATGGTTTTGAGTCATTATGGTGTAAATATGAAGGGGAAAATGTATGATACCATGTTGGCTCATTATATAATCGAACCCGAAAAACGGCATGGTATGGATATTTTGGCGGAAGATTTCTTGAATTATACTTCTGTTTCTATCGAAGAATTAATCGGTAAAAAAGGCGTAAAACAAGGCAATATGCGTGATGTGGATATTGAACGTGTCAAAGAATATGCGGCAGAAGATGCTGATATTACCCTGCAACTAAAGGATAAATTGAACCCATTATTGGCTCAAAACCCGAGTGCGGTTCATTTGTTTGAAAATGTAGAAATGCCTCTGACCCAAGTTTTGGCAGATATTGAATTGGAAGGGGTGAAATTGGATGTTGAGTTTTTAGCAACGATGTCGAAGGTTTTGGAGAAAGATATGTTGGAAGTGCAAACCAAAGTTTTTGAGTTGGCGGGACAAGAATTTAACATTGGTTCGCCTAAACAATTAGGCGAAATTTTATTCGATAAAATGAAACTCGACCCCAAAGCCAAAAAGACCAAAACGGGTCAATACATGACGGGTGAGGAGGTACTTTCTAAATTAGAATCACAACACGAAATTGCCCGTAAAATTCTGGATTTCAGAGAATTGCAAAAGCTAAAATCAACGTATGTAGATGCTTTGCCTTTGTTGATTTCAAAAAGAACGGGTAGAATTCATACTTCGTTTAATCAAGCGGTTACTTCCACTGGGCGACTTTCGAGTACGAGTCCAAACCTACAAAATATTCCTATTCGTACCCCTCGTGGGCGTGAAATTCGGAAGGCATTTATTCCTAAAAGTGATGATTTTGTCATCCTTTCTGCCGATTATTCGCAAATAGAATTACGGATTATGGCGGCATTTGCCAAAGACGAATCCATGATTGAAGCCTTTAATCAAGGGCGAGATATTCACGCTACGACAGCCGCAAAAGTATTCAATGTGAGTCTTGATGAAGTTACGTCTGAAATGCGTAGAAAGGCTAAAACGGTCAATTTTGGGATTATTTATGGCGTTTCTGCTTTTGGTTTGGCGGAGCAAATAGGAGTGAGCCGCACCGAAGCCAAAGAGTTGATTGATAGTTATTGGCGTGAATTTCCATCCATCAAAAAATACATGAATGATGCCGTAATTAATGCTCGTGATAATCATTACGTGGAAACTATCATGGGCAGACGTAGATATTTGCGTGACATCAATTCACAGAATATGGTAGAGCGTGGTTTTGCCGAAAGAAATGCCGTGAATGCCCCCATTCAAGGGTCGGCGGCGGATATGATAAAAGTGGCCATGATAAAAATTAACGATTATATCAAAGAAAATAACCTACAATCTCGCATGATTTTGACAGTGCATGACGAATTAGTTTTCGATGCCCACAAATCGGAAGTGGAATTACTAAAAGAAAAAGTACATGAACTGATGATTACAGCCATTGATTTTCCTGTAAAAATGGATACTGGTATTGGGGTTGGGGCTAATTGGTTGGAGGCTCATTGATGGGAGTAAATTTTCTTAACAGTTAATATTTAAAAATATGCAAACCATACTTAATAAAATAGAAAACTTAGTAAAAGAAATTAATAGTTTACCTCTTATCAATGATGATAATTTGAAGAGGTTAAACAAGAAATTTCGCTTAGAATTTAATTACAATAGTAATCACTTAGAGGGCAATACACTCACTTATGGTGAAACTGAATTGCTATTGTTTTTTGATAAAACTGATGGCTTTCATGAATTGAGAGAGTTGGAAGAAATGAAAGCTCATGACGTAGCATACAAGATTATCCAAGATTGGGCAAAGGATATTGAACATCCTTTAACAGAAACGTATATAAAACAACTTAATGAGATAATTTTAGTACGTCCATTTTGGAAAGAAGCCATTACGCCCGATGGGCAATCAACCAGAAGGCAAATCAAAGTTGGGCAATATAAAGAGTATCCAAATTCTGTACGTTTACAAAACGGAGAAATGTTTGAATATGCTTCTCCAACGGATACGCCTATAAAAATGAACGAATTAATACAGTGGTATAATGCCGAAATTGAAAAAGATGAATTACATCCAGTAGCTCTGGCGGCTCTATTACATTATAAATTTGTATTAATTCACCCTTTTGATGATGGTAATGGACGTATTTCTCGACTATTGATGAATTACGTTTTGATAAAAAATGATTTACCTCCAATTATTATTAGAACTACCGAAAAAAAGAAATATTTGAATGCCTTGAATCAAGCTGATGTAGGTAATATTGAGGCTTTTGTAAATTATATTGGTGAAGAACTTATTTGGAGTTTGGAATTAACAATTAAGGCAACGAAGGGGGAAAATATTGAAGAAGTGGATGATTATGAAAAGGAAATAGCTATTTGGAAAAAGCAAGTTACTGCCAAACAAGTAAACGGTGAACCTAAAAGTAATGAATTGATTTATGAGTTATATCAATCTGGAATATCAGAAATGTTCGTAGATTTTGTGAATA
>JANPGQ010000034.1:0-3754 GCA_031423975.1 Cytophagales bacterium
ATTTTCTTGAAATTTAGATTAACCCTTCTAATACATATACGGTAAATATTAACTTATTGGATTTAGGATTAGAAAATATTTTTAAAATTTCTACCTTATTTTGGCCAAAAAAATATCTGACACATTAAATAAGTCATTGATCTAAAATCAATAATTATAATAATGTGTCAGATAATTAGTAATTGGATTTATATATAGCACAACTTAACACATAAATTATTCTATGATTAAATTATTATCAGTCATGCCATCAGTCTTATACTAAACTTGATTAGTTTGTAGTTTTATGGGTAGTCATTTTTGAGTGCTTCTTCATGGTCATTTTCTTCATTCCTGGCATCATAACATTACCATTCATGTCAATCATTTCACCTTCTTTCAACATCATTTTCTTACCATCTTTATCAATACATTCGCCATTAGTCATGCACTTCATGCCATTTTTCATAGTCATATCCATATCCATTGGCATCATTTTACCAGCTTTCATACACATCATTTTTCCATCTTTCATTACGCAATAATCACCATGTTTTTTCGGACCGTCATTACTCGCACTCGCACTATTAACAGACAAACACAAGACCATCATCAGCGTTGAAGCAAAAATGGTAAAAATTGATTTTTTAGTTTTCATAACAATTAAATGTTGAATTTTTTTTCAGAAACGCTGTTAACCATTCTTCAGTTTTGCTGTTGCCCAATTTAATTTTTTCTAAAATCTGAATCCTACCGTGGCTTGATACCAAGCATTTTTATATCTCGGTGTAGTTGAAGTACCGTCACCATTATTATTCTGCGTATCATAACTTGCTCTGAGTCCAATAACGATGTTGCTTAAATTGACATCAGCACCACCGGTAAAAGATAATAGATTTCTACGGATATTATCGGTCTCAAAAAGTTTTTGTTGCTCGACTGTTGCCGTACCATTATTGAAAGTATTTTTGTCTTTCAGCAAAAATGAAAATTGAGGTCCCGCCACAATGGTAACGAGACTAATCGGTTTTATCGCTAACAAAAGCGGAATATCAATAAATGATGTGGAACGATCTAAAGAATATGAACTCCCTAATAATGTCCCTGTCGATTTAAATCCCTTTTCTGAATAAAGAACCTCTGGTTGAATACCAATAATTTTACCAAAAGGAATTGATATGAATGCTCCAGCTGCCAAACCAAATTTAGAATCAGCTACAAAGTTTTGCCCTTGTGCATCATAAACATTTGATAGATTAGTACCTACTTTTAAACCAAAGTGAAGATTATCTCGCCCATCTTGTGCGTTGCAGAAGTTGCTCACCAGAACAACTACCGCAAAAATCAAAGTATTTTTTTTCATTTTATTAAAGATTAATTCAGAATAAATGTGTGTTTAAATAATTCCGATAAAATAGATAGTCAAAAGTCTGTGCCAACTCCATTGTGAGTAATTTTTTACTTATTTAGGATATTTTTTACCTCAATCCCAATTTATAGCTTCATTACTATAGAAAAATAAGGAATTGACGAAATAATTAATAATTGAAAAAATAATTCTTTAAAATTCCACAAAAATATCTGTGTATTTTTTTTGGGGAATTTTCTCCTAATTAAATGTGTAAAAAATTCCACAATTATAATTGACTACAAACAAAAAATCCATCTCTACTGAGATGGATTTTGCATATTACCCTAACCACTATTAAAACAAAATCTAATTATATCTTCGAGAATACTCTCTTGTTTGCTTATTTGACACTATTTGTAAAAATACTAAGTCTAATTAGTCACATTCACATTACACTATATATCCTAAAAACTCTGTGCCAGCAATCTGATAAACTCAATAATTTTAAAATAAATTTTCTTTTTCTTCTTATAGTTACACAAATTTTTGATTTCTAAGATATAAACTTCAAATTTGAGTAAAAAACTTAATCAATACAAAATGAATAACACTGACATTAAACAATCGCTCTCAGACCAAAGCGAACAAATGAAAAAACTTCACGAAATTGTAAAAAAGACACTTTCAGAAGAAAAATTGATTGTCAATAATTTGCTGAACCCACCCAAAGAAATTATTACCCGTGGACAAAGTATTTCTGATAAGGTTGCCCAATTTGGAGGAAGCTGGAAATTTATCATCATATTCGCCATTGTTCTTTCTGTTTGGATTTTATATAATTCTGTTGCCCCCAATGGGCTAAATTTTGACCCCTACCCCTTTATATTAATGAATTTGATACTCTCAACTATTGCTGCTTTGCAAGCACCCGTAATTATGATGAGCCAAAATAGACAAGAAGAAAAAGATAGAATGAGGAGTGAAAATGACTATTTAATAAATCTAAAGGCTGAAATAGAAATTAGAAGCTTACATCAGAAAATTGATTTATTATTGGAAGAACAAATTAAAACTCTTTTCGATAGCCAAGCCAAACAGTTTGAATTATTAGAGGATATGTCAGAAAAAATTGATTCTTTGTGTAATAAAAAATAAAAAAAATGCCTATCAAACGAGTCTGATAGGCATTTTTGTTATCTAAATTCTAAATTTAAAACTCTGCATCCGCAGGTTTACTTAAATTTGGTTTAATTATTTTAACCCAAGTCAGCAACTTGATTACTGGATAGGTTGGATCTATTTCGTACCATTTCGAGGCAAAATTCATGTTGTTTGGTAATTTGTGGTGATTGTTTTGAAACAATTCACCCATCATCAAAAAGTCAAAAATCAATGAATTTTTAGATTTATCGTTATTGTCATGATTTTGATAACCATATTTATGCCCAGACCAATTTACGATTGCACCATGTACGGGTCCCATCAAAAAATGAATCGGTAATAAGAAGAAAAACGCCCAGTGCATATCAAAATACATAAAAGCTACGATATAAAAGATCACATATCCTATTCCCCAACCAAGTCGAGAAGCCCAATGATCTCCCAGTTTCTCAATAAATTCTGAATATGGATAATTATGGTCAAAACGCTCTTCTACCTTATTTTTGGCATTCATTAAGGCATTATAAATATCCTTTGTTTTCCACATCATCGTAAAAACATTTTTGGTATGGTGCGGTGAATGAGGGTCTTTTTCAGTATCGCTAAAAGCATGGTGCATACGGTGTAAAATCGCATACGCCCTTGGACTCAAGTAAGATGCTCCTTGCGATACATAAGTAAGAAAATAGAAGAATTTTTCCCAAAATGGCTTCATCAAAAACATTTTATGTGCCGAGTAGCGATGCAAAAAAAATGTTTGACTAAATAAGGATAAATACCAATGAATAATGAAAGCGGGCAATACTAATTGCATGATTGATGAATTGTTTTTAATGTACTACAAAATTACAAATGGTTTAACAAAAAGGTTTCAAAGAGATTTCGATTCTGACATTTGCAAGAATATATTAATTCAATAAAACTAACCTTTCTATTAAATCTATGTGGTAAAATAATATTATGTGGTAAAATCTAATCAATTGTCAAAGCAAAAGAAAGCAAATTTGCTCCCATCTGTAAGGCTTTTTGACGAAGAGGCTCAGGGTCTTTGTAAACTGATTGGTCTTCCCAACCATTTCCCAAATCACACTCATAACTATAAAAACAAACCAAACGCCCCTGATAAATAATTCCAAAACCTTGCGGTGGCTTATTATCGTGTTCATGAACTTTGGGCAGACCGCTGGTAAAAGTATATTTCTGTGAATATATCGGGTGATTGAAAGGTAATTCAATAAAACTCAATTCTGGAAAAACTTTTTT
>JANPGQ010000035.1:0-31932 GCA_031423975.1 Cytophagales bacterium
TGATTTCCATTCAGAATCCCCATGATGCGGTGGCGAGTAGTTTGTGCCTTCGAGGTAATGATACTGAGGCGTTCGCCCACCAAGACATTCATCAACGTTGATTTGCCCACGTTGGGTTTTCCCACGATACTTACAAAGCCAGCTTTATGATTGATAGTTTCCATTAAAATATTGAAAATAAAAATACAAAGGTAATACAATTAGCCCAAAGGATGTTGAAACCGAGAATATGTTGTTTATTAATCCATTATTTTATTGTCAAAAAATCATTTATCCCTTATCTTTGCACTCAAATTAAAAAGTATAGATTTTAGATGAACAAAAATTGGAAAATAGCCGAAGATTTACCTTCAAAAAAGGGCGTTTTCTTGTTGGTATAATATTTTAGGAGGTCAAGTTTATTGACCTCCTTTTTTGTAGAATCAAATAAAAGCAAGGATATAAATGAAAGTAACACAGAGCCAACCAGCCATTTTGTTGTTGGAAGACGGTACAGTTTTCAAAGGAAATGCACTCGGAAAAATCGGGACGAGTGGTGGAGAAATTTGCTTCAATACGGGCATGACGGGCTATCAGGAAATTTATACTGACCCTTCGTATTTTGGGCAAGTAGTAATAAACACCACTTCGCACATCGGGAATTATGGCGTGATGAGTGGTTCGGAAGAAGAATCTTCATCCGTAAAGATTTCGGGAATGGTTTGTAATGAATTTTCACCGATTCATTCACGCAAAACTTCTGATGATTCCCTCCAACATTATTTTGAAAAAGCTGGAATCGTGGGGATTTCGGGCGTTGATACTCGCCAAATTGTGCGTCATATTCGTGAGGCGGGTGTGATGAATTGCATTATTTCTTCGGAAATTTTGGACGTAGAAGAACTCAAAAAAGAATTAGCAAAAGTGCCACCAATGGAAGGTTTAGAATTGTCTTCGGAAGTGTGTACGCAAGAGGAATATTTCTTGGGTGACCCAAAGGCAGAAAAGAAAGTAGCGGTATTGGATTTAGGGGTAAAAACAAGCATTTTGAGTAATTTGACGGATAGAGGTTGTTACTTGAAAGTATTTCCTGCCAAAACGACTTTTGAAGAAATGCAAAAGTGGAATCCAGACGGATATTTTATCTCTAACGGACCTGGCGACCCAGCAGTAATGCCGTATGCAGTGGAAACCGTGAAGCAAATTGTGGATAATGATAACCCAACTTTCGGAATTTGTTTAGGACACCAGATATTGGCTCAGGCTTCGGGATTATCAACTTTCAAAATGAAAAATGGTCACCGTGGGTTGAATCATCCCGTGAAAAATTTGATTACGGGTTTGTCGGAAATTACTTCACAAAATCATGGTTTTGCCGTGAGAATGGAAGAATTAGAAGCCGCAGAAAATGTAGAATTAACACACATAAACTTGAATGATAAATCGGTAGAAGGTTTGAGAAGAACGGACAAACCAGCGTTCTCGGTTCAGCATCACCCAGAGGCATCACCTGGTCCGCACGATTCACGTTATTTGTTTGATAATTTTGTGGCAATGTTGTAAAAAACGGTAAACGGTGAACGGTACACGGTAAACGGATTTGACGAAAAGCCGTTTATCGTGTACCGTTTACCGTTCGCCGAAAAGTTATGGAAAAATTGAGAATCACTGATGATGGTTCGGCTACTTTGTATAGCTCTGAGTTTGACCAATATTACCATTCCGTGCGGGGAGCAATGTCTGAAACCCAACGAGTTTATATTGAGTTGGGACTTTGGGCGAAAATGGAGGAAAAATCTGAAATCAATATCTTAGAAGTTGGTTTTGGAACGGGCTTAAATGCCTTAATGACGGCATTGGAGGCTCAGAAAAATGGTTTGAAAGTACATTTTACCAGCCTTGAACCTTTTCCAATTTCTCGGGAAGATGTTCAATTATTGAATGATAAAAGTGAGTTAAATACCAATCTTTTGGCTCAAATTCATCGGGCAGATTGGGAAAAAGTGGTGGAGATAAATCCTAATTTCTTTTTGCAAAAAATAAAGACAACACTGCAAGATTTTTCAAGTGATACACTTTTTGATGTTATCTATTTTGATGCCTTCGCTCCGAGCTCTCAACCAGAATTGTGGACAGAAGAAATTTTCAGTAAAATAGCTTCAATGACTCAGAAAAACGGTTTTTTGACAACTTATTGTTCTAAAACCATAATCAGAAAAGCCCTGCAATCTGCTGGTTTTAAAGTTGAAAAACACGTAGGTATGTGGGGAAAAAGAGAAGTGGTAAGAGCGGTTTATTAGGTTTTCGATGTTTGTTGTTCGATGTTAGGAAAAGTAGATTGTTGAAAATTAGCAACTTTTCCTAACATCGTACAACGTTAAATATCGAACATCGAGAAGGCTATACCGCTACAAATTCACAAGGATAACCAAATAAACAACTTTCCTTAATCAATTTCACCACTGGCGGAGGTACTAATTCTTCCCAACCTGACTCGCCCGACTGGATTAATTGAAGAACATCATCCGTTTTTATCGTCAATAAATCCTTGTTATAATTTTGAATATCCGCAAATTTATCATTATCCTTCATGTATTGAAAAAGACCTCTTAGGTGCGGAGGAGGGGTAAATTCCTGACTGGTTACAAAATGCCCATCTTCACTCAAAGTAGGGTGCAGATAGAGTTTTATTTTGGGTGCGAATAACGATGAAAATGCCGCTAAAATGCCTCCAGAAATTTTTTGATAATGTTTTTCATCAAAAATATACTCCATATTAGGCATTCCCAAAATCAAGCCCATCCGTAGTTTTGTGAAGCCTCCTAAATATTCAACGAGTCGATAATATTCATGAAAATTTGAAATTAGCACGGTTTGCCCCAGCGTACAGAGAATATCAACACGGTCTAAGAAGTCTTTTTCATTGATTTGTTCATTGCCACCTTGCAGGTTTTTGAGCGTCAATTCTGCCAATAAAACTACCTTGTCGTCATCTACATCGGGTTCACTTTCAAATTGCTTCAAACCTTTTTTTATCATATCCAACGATACATTGGTAACGGGACGAAAACGCCCACGTACTGCCACAATATGTTTTTTATAAAATGCTTCCGAAGGTTGCATAACATTGCCATCTGGACCAAAAAGAGCGGCATTGGTAAAACCGTTTTTCACCAAATGCAAAGACATCAAACGGTTATCAACATTTTTGAAACTTTTACCGCTAAAACGTATCATATCAATCTCAATGCGGTCGGAAGACAGGTCGTCCATGAGCGATTGAAGTAATATTTCGGGTTGTTCATTGTAATAAAAACAGCCATACATCAAGTTTACCCCAATGATACCAAGGGCTTGTTGTTGAAGCACATTGTCATTATCCTTCATTCTCACGTGGATAATCACATCATTGGGTTCACCGTTGGGTTCAAGCTGAAAACGCAAGCCAATCCAACCGTGAGGGTCATTAGTTTTCTGATAATTTAAGGCAGAAACTGTATCGGCAAAGGCAAAAAAAGTACGTTCAGAAGCCATTTCCGTGAGTCTTACATTCAACAATTTATACTCTCGGTTTAGCATTTTTGTCAAACGAGCCTCCACCACATAACGCCCTGATGCCTCTTCGCCATAAATAGCATCCGAAAAAGCCATGTCATACGCAGAAATGGTTTTGGCAATAGTGCCAGAAGCACCTCCAGACTTAAAAAAAATTGCCGCAACGTCTTGTCCAGCCCCAATTTCAGCAAATGAACCATAAATCCGTGGGTCGAGATTTATTTTTAATGCCTTCTGTTTTGTACCTAAGTTTTTATCGTAATTTATCATTGTAATTAACAATTAATCATTAGCAATTACAGTATGTGGATGATGCTGAAAATGGCTAATATTCATATTTTAATGTACTCTCCGCTAATTTACTACGATAGCTTCGATTTGTTTCAATCTTCTTTGAAAGATACTATATTTTTATGGTGATTTTTAAAATCCTCGATGAAAAAGCGTTAATCCCGCAATAGGCGTTTCCATAATTACGCCCGCCGTGCAACCTTTTTCCGTTGCCACTCGTCTAAGAATATCAGAGTAGTAAAACGCTACCGAACCCGTGAAGTGAATTTTATAGTTTTGATAATCGGGATATTTCAGGATATATTTTTCAAAGAATAAACCAAAAGCATCACTCACCAATTGATATAAAAATGGGTGTTGGCGATTATCAAAAATAAATTTGGAAAATGTAGCAAAATACCGATTTGGAAAGGGCTTTTGATAAGCATTTTCTATGATTTCTAAACGGTCTTTTTCGCCAAAACGTTTATTGAATTTTGTCCGTAAATCTTCGGGTAATTCTTTATGTAAATAACTCAAAATCAGTTGTTTACCTAAATATCCGCCCGAACCTTCATCACCAAGCCAAAAGCCCAATGGAGGAACTTGAAAAGAGATGTTTTCGCCATCATACATACACGAGTTTGAACCCGTGCCCAAGATGCACGCAATACCCACTTCACGCCCACACAAAGCACGAGCCGCCGCCAGCATATCAGTATGGGCTTCGATGGTTTGGACATCGGGGAATACAGAACGAATAGCCTCTTTGATTACCTCCGCTTTTTCGTCATTTGTGATGCCAGTTCCGTAAAAATATACCTCTGAAATAGAAATATCAAGGAGATTTGGGAGAAGATTTTTGCGTAATTCATCAACAATATTTTCAGCCGTTTGATAATAGGGATTAAACCCGACAGTTTTGTATTGAGAGATTTGACCTTCGGGCGAAATAACCCGCCAGTCGGTTTTAGTTGAGCCACTTTCAGCGATTAGTTTCATGGATTTATAAGACTTTTACACTAACTTTATTATTGTATTCCACCTCCTCAATACAACCACAATACAAATAAACTCAAATGCCCTCAATTTGGAGGTAAGAGGCTACAAAATTATGAGAAAAACTCTACTACTTTTTTCACTCTCTCTTTTTTCTTTACAAACCTACGCACAGCAATGCGATTTAAAAATTGCCAGTTCAGTTGCTAAACCTTGCGAAGGGCAAACAATCAATTTTACTTCTTCTGGAATTCCCATAAATGCAACGTTACGATGGCGGAAGAATAGTGTAGATATTGATGCGGCTATTGCTGCAAATTATTCTGCTAATCAAGTTGGCAATTATGAATTGCGTAGCACCTCAGAAACTTGGAGTTTTCAACCTTTTCCAATTAAGAATTTTGAATGTACCAATATCTTTTTTTTAAATACTACTAAGGGATGGATTGTTGGAGGAGGTAGAACATCGGATAGGATTTTAGGTACAAATGATGGAGGTGCTACTTGGAAAGTAAAAGGCACATCAGATTTATCAACTTCATTTATTAGTTCTATTCACGTAGGCAGTGGACAAAATGGGTGTGCGGTTGGATATAATAACAACGTATGGACAACTATTGATGGAGGAGAAAATTGGAGTTTTGGGGAAATTGTAAATGGTAGCGATGCTTACGATTTAGTCAGTGTTAAATTTAGTGATGATAAAACAGTATGGGTTGTAGGAGGAAAGTATGATAAAGTAAAAGGAGGAAAAATGTCTGGAGTTTTGTTAAAATCAATTGATGGGGGGAAAAAGTGGGAAAAGAAGGATTTGAGTGTAAGCAATGTTCTAAATAGTATTTTCTTTATTGATTCTAATATTGGATGGATATCTGGTGAAGACGGAATTCTTCTTAAAACTATTGATGGAGGGCAAAATTGGTCATCTGTTAAAAATCTTTCTGGAAATTTAGAAAATATATTTTTCTTGAATAAAGATTTGGGGTGGGTGGTATCAAAGAGGCAAATTGGAACATCTCAAAAAGATGCAATTTTTAAAACTAATGATGGTGGAAATACTTGGAAACAAGTAAACGGTGTTTTTTTCGAATCTCCCAGTTTGATTAAGCCCTCAATTAATTTTGCAAATGACAAATTAGGATTGATTTGTGCCAGCTATTTTGATTTCATGTATAGAACTATTGATGGTGGCGAAACTTGGTCAGCATACAAAATACCTGCAAAAGATGCAGTTTATAATAATGCAGTTTACCTTAGCCCACAAAAAGTAATTGCCATTTCTGATTATAATGGGTCACTGATTTCAAAATATGAATTTTTAAATTGCACCTCCAATACCATCACCATCAACCCCAAACCCGATATCCCAACCTTAGCATGGAGTAATTCAGACGGTAAATTAACTGCCACAACTACCACAACCTCACCACAGTTAACGTGGCTAAAAGGTACAGATGAATTGAAAAATATCACTTCTACAGCATATCAGCCTACCTCTTCGGGTACATATAGCGTGCGGGTAATGGATGCAAATGGTTGTTCAGAAATCTCAAAAACGGTTGAAGTAACCATTCTTGCTTCTGATAATCCTTTGAACGATTCGGGCGTGAGTGTCTATCCAAATCCGAGTAATAATGGTATTTTTAAAGTGGCTTATACCCGTTTTAGTAATGAAATGGATGCAACTATGCAGATAATTGGTTTGGATGGTTTACCCTTAAATATTCAAAAGATGATTCGTCAAAACAATACTTTTGAAGGAGAAATCAATGCCAGTAATTTGGCTACGGGCATTTATCTTTTGCAGATTGTTTCGGGAGAACAAAAGGCAGTTGTCAAGATAAGTATTGCTAAGTGATGCAACCTTTTTATTGGTTTGTTTCGTCTTTATAATAACGGAATAAACCAATAAAATTTTTGAAAGTCTAAGTAACTGAAACCAGTTTTCCAATCACTTCAAATTTTGAAAAAACGGTTTCAGTATGTGGGGCATCGGCAAGTTCTTCGGTGAGGTCTTGGCCCGCCCAATGTTCGTAATGTTTGCCGTTTTTCCAAAGTCGAGATTTTGTAACGTCATAAATTGTACCTTGAAAAGCTACCCATATTTCATCTCGGTCTTGACCATTACGTAAGGATAACTGAGATTTTGTGTATTCTTTCATATAATTATTTGGCAATTTGAAAATGCTAAAATTTGATTAACAATTATTTGATTATCAGAGGTATAGCAAAATATTTTATATTAATTGGTCGTTAAATTATTGAATTTTGAAATCGTCAAATTTTCAAATTCATAGATTAAACTTGTTCATCTCAATTTATTTTATCATTTTTAACTTTTAAAACAACAAAATCAATTATCATGAGAAAATTATTTCTTTCCTTGCCTATATTATTTGCCTTTATTATGGTGCTTTCGGGATGTGGAAAAACGGCTCCTGAGCCTTCCATAGAAGAAAAACTATCAAAAGTTTGGACGGCAAAAGTAGTAACAGAAGGTTCAGCTGTAGTTTATGACAAGTCTAAAACTACTCAAATTGCCTTGGGGTACAGTAGTTATAAACTTGATCTTAGTTCAAAAACCGCTGCAAAATTAACTGAAAAAGACGGCAATTCTTTCAACGCTTCTTGGGCATTGTCGAGTGATAACAAGATAATTACACTCACATTTATACCAGCGGGAAGTGGTCCAACGGGGAGTGTGAATACAAAATCCTATACAATCGTTGGAGATGTTACAACGGCTACTGTTAGTCTTCAAGCCAATGAAGTCTCTTTGAAAACTGGTGGTACTATTAATAAATACGATTTAGTGAATCCATAAACCAAATACAAATAAATTAGTGAAAGCCGTTCCAAAAGGGATGGCTTTTTTTTGTTTAACTTTACAAAATGGAAACAAGAACAGAACTTAGCACAATTGGCGAATTTGGTTTGATTAATCTTATCAAAGCAAAATTCCCCATAAATAACGTAGAAACCCTAAAAGGAATTGGCGATGATGCCGCCGTGATAGATACCGCAGGGAAAGAATTAGTGGTTTCAACGGATTTACTATTGGAAGGAATCCATTTTGATTTATCGTATTCACCGCTTAAATTATTGGGGTATAAATCTGTTGCCGTTAATGTGTCGGATATTGCGGCTATGAACGCCATTCCTAAACAAATTACGGTTAGTCTGGGGCTTTCAAATCGGGTTTCGGTGGAGGCTATTGAAGAACTTTATGAGGGCATAAAAGCTGCCTGTGATGAATATAAGGTAGATTTGGTGGGTGGTGATACCTCTGCTTCTCGCTCAGGATTAGTGATTTCGATAACGGCTTTGGGTTTGGCAGAAAAACAGAATATTGTGTACAGAAATACTGCCAAAGCCAATGATATTGTATGTGTATCGGGCGATTTGGGGGCGGCTTTGATGGGCTTACAGGTTTTGGAAAGAGAGAAACAGGTGTTTTTGTCAAACCCCGATATGCAACCGCAATTGGACAAAGACAAGGATTACGTTATCGAACGCCAACTGAAACCCAAAGCGAGAATGGACGTAATTTATGAATTGCGAGATTTGGGAATTGTACCAACGTCGATGATTGATGTTTCGGACGGATTGGCTTCGGAATTATTACATTTATCCAAGAATTCGGGTGTAAATTCTGTGATTTTTGAAGATAAAATCCCCATTGACGACCAGACCTATTTGGTAGCTACTGAACTGAATTTCAGCCCAATGACTGCTGCTTTGAATGGAGGAGAGGACTACGAATTACTCTTTACGGTGAAACAAGAAGATTATGAAAAAGTCAAGAATATGAACGATATTAATATCATTGGCTACATGACCAACGACGTAACAGAATCAAGCATGATGATGAAATCTGGAACAATGGTGAAAATTACGGCACCTGGGTATGAGCATTTTTGATAGAATACGATAAAATAAACGCTAAAACCATCGAATATGTTAAAGCCAATAAAGACTGAGGAACAATATGAAGAGGCATTAGAGACGATTTGGTATCTGATGGATTCTCAACCAACTTTGGGTACTCCCGAAGGTGACCAATTAGATATTTTGGTTACGCTTGTAGAGGCTTATGAAGTGAAGTATTATCCCATGCCAAGTATTGAACCAATTGAATATTTGAAATCAATAATGAATTCTAAGCATCTGAAACAAAGTGATTTAGTTCCATTTATTGGTCATAAAAGTCAGGTTCCTAAAATATTGAATGGAAAAAGAGAATTGACTATTTCAATGATAAAAAATCTCAGTAAAGGGTTAAATCTACCTTTACAAAAATTAGTCGGAATTTAATTCCTCACCCCGTGATATAATGTCCCTTCGGTAGCCTTCTGATAACGCCAATGACAACAATACTAATCATGGTAATCAAGATAAAATGGAGTAAAATGCCATAAACTGGGTTGTGATAAAGGGCATAATTAATGTGGAATTGTCTCGAAAGAATCTTCATTACCAGCCAGTGCATCAAGAAAATTCCGTAGCTACTGGCATCAATTTCTGTAATGATTTTTTCGGCAAAAGGTTGATTGAAGAGTTGTTGGAAAAATATCACGATTCCAACACTCATCATCACCACAAAGGGACTATTATACCACAAAAACATATCGTATTTTCCTGTATGAATCGTAAAATAACCCGATACCAAAATGGTGGCTATCCAGCCAAGCATGAAAAGTGATAATGAAATTATCTTGTTTTTAGAAGAAATCAAGATTGGATATTTCTTGAAATATGCTCCCCAGACGAAATAGCCCACAAAACCCGTGAAATATCTAAAATCGAAAAAGGGTTTTATGTTGTAAAATTTCTCTAATAATAAAAATCCTACATTTGCGATAAGCCACATTACCAAGAAAAATTCTATCTCGATTTTGGGTGCGTCTTTTAGCCAACGACTTATTATGGGAGTAAACAGATATAAGCCCAAAAGCATATACACAAACCACAAATGCCCCGAATTACTGGCATTGTTAGTTAATATTCTGACGAGCCAATCGCTTGATAACCAAACTGTTCGCTCAGATTTTATGCCCCAAAATGAGCCATGAATCATATAAATAAACAGCCAAATCAAGAAAGGGATGAAAATTCTGACAAGGCGTTTTTTGAGAAAATTTTCCAAATTATCATAACGGTCTAATAGCAAATAGCCCGATAATATGACGAAAACTGGAACCGCAAAACGCCCGAAAGTAGTAATGATTTGGCAAATCCACCAATAATCCATTGGTAATTTGCCCAAAGGAGTTATTGCATTACCCGAAGTATGGAGCAAAATGACAACGAGCGTAGCGAATACTCTAAGATTGCTTATCCAGTAAATTTTGGGCATTGTTTTTAGTGGTTTGGTTGTATTTATTAAATTAGCTAATTAGGTTAGTTGAACACGGAAGTCGTTCTTCAAAAGGACAACTTCCGTAATTTTCCAGACTAATTATTTCATAACTCATATCTAAAAACCTACTCCCCAATCATCTCCCGAAACGCCTTTTCCGTCTGAAAACCCACTGAACGCATGGTCATTTTCCCGTTTTTATAAATCAAAAACGTAGGGATTTCGTCAATTTTGTATTCTGAAACTAAGTCTTTGTTGGCATCCGAATCTACTTTCTCAAAGGCTACTTTGCCTTTCATTTCTTCTTTCAATTTATCAATCGTTGGCATCATTTTTAGGCATGGAGCGCACCAAGAGGCATAGAAATCTAAAACTACTATCTTATTGTCTTTCAATAACTTATCCATATATTCTTTGGATAAACCGTTGGCATTGTCCACAGGTTTTACGCCCTCAACGGGTTTCATTTTGGAAGTCCATTTCAAATAGCCACCGCCCATATTATAAACTTCGTTAAATCCGTTTTGCTTCAAAATCGTCATAGCTTCACCACTTCGTCCCCCCGAAAGGCAATAAAGAAATACTGGTTTGCTTTTGTCTAAAGTCTGGATTTTAGTAACGAAATCTGCACTTTTATAATCAATGTTTTGGGCTTTGGGTAAGTGTCCGCCTCCGTATTCACCTGATGTACGCACGTCCACGAGTTGAGCGGTGGGTGTTTCAGAATATTTCTTCTCAAAATCATCAATTGACAATATTTGTGAGAAGCCGATGGGGTTATTTGCAAAATAAACTACTGCAAAAAATATGATTGAACGAATATTATTTTTCATTATGGAAGGATTAAAATTATTAAACTGTGAAAATATTAGAAAAGTACAAACTATTTTAGAAAAACGAGTAAATTTGTTGTGAAATTTGAAGAGTTTAAATCACTTACTTAGTGGTTTATACTCTTACCAAAGAACATAATCAAAAAACAAAATTTACTAAAAATGAGTGCAATTCAACACGTACACGCAAGACAAATTTTGGATTCTCGTGGCAATCCAACAATAGAAGTAGATATTCGTACCGAAGACGGTGCTTTTGGACGTGCCGCTGTGCCTTCGGGTGCTTCGACGGGTATTCACGAGGCAGTTGAATTACGTGACGAAGATAAAAATATTTATGGTGGTAAAGGTGTTTTGAAAGCCATTGAAAACGTAAATACAACTATTGCTCAGGAATTATGGGGCATGGAAGTTTCTGAACAAACCATGATTGACCGTATCATGATTGAGTTGGACGGAACACCAAACAAAGGAAATTTAGGAGCAAATGCTATTTTAGGCGTTTCTTTGGCAGTTGCCAAGGCAGCGGCTATGGAGTCAGGACTTTCACTTTACCGTTATATCGGTGGTGTGAATGCCAACACTTTGCCAGTGCCCATGATGAACATCTTGAACGGTGGTTCTCATGCTGATAACTCAATTGACTTTCAAGAATTCATGGTTATGCCAGTGAAAGCGGAGTCATTCTCGCACGCTTTGCGTATGGGTACTGAGGTTTTCCATGCTTTGAAAGGCGTATTGAAATCAAAAGGATATTCAACTAACGTTGGTGATGAAGGTGGTTTTGCCCCCAACATCAAGTCTAATGAAGAGGCTATCGAAATCGTTTTGCAATCAATCGAGAAAGCAGGTTATAAGCCAGGTGAAGAAATTTTCATCGCTATGGATGCGGCTGCTTCTGAATTTTATGACGAAAAAACTGGTCTTTATACTTTCAAAAAATCTGACGGTAAGCAATTGAACAACATGGAAATGGCGGCTTATTGGAAAACTTGGGCGGATAAATATCCAATCATTTCTATCGAAGACGGTATGGCAGAAGATGACTGGGCGGGTTGGAAAGAGCAAACTCGTTTGTTGGGTAAGCAAATCCAATTAGTGGGCGACGATTTGTTTGTAACCAACGTAAAACGTTTACAAATGGGTATCGAACAAGGAATTGCCAATGCAGTTTTGGTGAAAGTAAACCAAATTGGTTCTTTGACAGAAACGATTGACACCATCAACTTGGCGAAACGTAATTCATACAAAAACATCATGTCGCACCGTTCTGGCGAGACTGAAGATTCAACCATTGCAGACTTAGCAGTTGCTTTGAACACAGGTCAAATCAAGACTGGTTCGGCTTCACGTTCAGACCGTATGGCGAAATACAATCAATTACTTCGTATAGAGGAAGAATTAGGAGCAAATGCTTATTTTCCTGGTTTGAATATGTAGGAGTTTAGTTTTCAGACATAAAAAATCCCTTTCAGAATGTTCTGGAAGGGATTTTTTGTTGTCTTGAAGAGTATTGATATATTTGCATTATTATGCAACCTTAAATACACAATCATCTAAATGAAAACAATTCTAACGCTATTGTTACTCACAATGTCCATTTTTACATCTTTAAGCCAAGATATTCTCACGTATAAAAATGGTAAAACCCAAAAAGTAATTGTACTTACAACCAGCGAAAATGACATTACTTGTCAAGATTTTGAGACGAAAGACCAATTCACTATTTCCAGAAGTTTCCTTACTTCAATTGAGTATCAAGCTGGAAAAATTGAGCCTTTTGGGGTAGTTTTACCCAAAATTGTAAAAAAACAAATTATCACTGCTACAAATGATAATACTATTGCACAAACCAGAGATACCGTATATTATCGTAGTGGAGGAATTTTTTATAGAGGTGTTTTCTACAATAAACCTGATGATGTAGAAGGCATTTTATTATCAATACCAAATCGCCAAGTTTCAGATTATTTAGAATCTTACAGAACAAATAGAGGTGTTGGAAATGTTCTTGCATTTGTTGGTGGATTTGGTATAGGCTGGCCCGTGGGAGGAGCAATTGCAGGAAGAAAATTTGACACAGGTATTTTTCTTGGTGGGGTAGCAGTAGCAGCAATTGGCGTTTTAGTTAGTATGGGAGCTATTAAACAATTAAAATATGCCGCCGACAGTTATAACAAAACACTTTTACAAAAGAAAATATCATGGTCTCCTGTCTTCTATCAAAGTGAATATAATCGAATGAATGTAGGTATTGCTCTTAATTTTTGATATTGAATTTCTATATAAAATGCCCCGTGGATTGTTCTACGGGGCATTTTTTGTGTAATTCATCTTGCTATTCTACATATTTCCCTATTTTTGTGTAAACCCTAATTTGCATGACTTCTCTCAGAAAACAAATCCATAATATCTTAGAAGTGTCAATCCGTAGAAAGAGCGGGGTGGGCTTCTTTATTAATATTTTCCTGACGGTTATTATTTTTCTGAATACGCTCTCAATCATCCTGCATACCGTTCCTTCGATACGACAAGATTATGAACGATTTTTCCATGAATTTGAAATATTTTCGGTAGCAATTTTTTCGATTGAATATGTGCTACGGCTTTGGTCGTGTGTAGAAGATGTACATTTTAAACAGCCTTTCAAAGGACGCATAAAATTTATGTTTTCATTCTGGGGATTGATAGATTTACTGGCAATTTTACCGTTTTTTGCCTCTTTCTTTACCAAAGATTTAGGGTTTATTCGTATTCTTCGGTTGCTCAGAATGTTGCGTTTGTTTAGAGTGAGCAAGTATTTTCATGCTTTAATTGTGATCCAGAGAGTGGTAAAAGACAAGCAAGAAGAGTTGGTACTGAGTATGGTTTTTATTGTTTTTACGCTCATTATTTCTTCCAGTTTGGTCTATTATGTCGAACACGAAACACAACCCAATGCGTTCAGTAGTATTCCCGAAGCCATGTGGTGGGGAGTAAATGCCATGACGACTGTTGGATATGGAGATTTGAAACCCATCACGGCATTGGGTAAACTATTGGGAGGATTGATTGCCATTTTGGGCGTGTCTTTTTTTGCGTTACCAACGGGTGTTTTGGCATCGGGCTTTGCTGAGCAGATACGTGAACAAAGCGAAAGAAGAAGAATAAAATGCCCGCATTGTGGTAAAGAATTTCATGACCATAAGCACTGAAATCTGCTTAAAGCGTATTTATTATCGTAAACTTGGTTATATTTGTTGCTGTTAAAATAATCAAATATGAAAAATTTACTCCTCCAAAAATATCGTTTTTTCACGCTCACATTTGCGGGCTTATTAGTCTGGATGTTGTTTTTTGATGTGAATGATGTCTTCACGCAAATCAAAATGTACCGTGAATTGGCACGTTTAAGTGATGAAAAGAAATACTATATCCAAAAACTCAATGAAGTGGAAACAGAGCGAATGGAGGTGATGGGCAATAAGAAATTAATCGAAAAATTTGCCCGTGAAAAATACTTAATGAAAAAACCCAATGAAGAAATCTTCGTGATTGTAGATGAAGATAATCAGCCGATTGAGAAATAGTGATTAAAAAACGAATTTGTCTCTGTCGTCTTTTTCTATAAAATCACTTCTTTTTCCAATGCCAAGAAATTTACCAATTCATTGACTTTATTAAACATCGGATAAATTTTAATTTTGCATAAATACTCTTCTCCATTTTTACGATAATTCGTAATTATAGCTTCGACAAACTCCCTTTTACTTAGAGCAAGCCTAATACTCGCTCGCACATCTTTCTCAGTATTTATTCCTTGAAGAAAACTGGGCTTCTGTCCTCTTGCAAATTCTGGAGCATATCCAGTCATACGTTCGAAACCTGCAGTGACGACTCGGATGATAAATTTGGGGTCAGTGATGACTATGGAATGAGATTTATTTTTAAGGTAATTCTTGAAATCTATCCAGTCAATCCACCCTTGGCGAAGTGCGTATTTACAAATAATATCAAAGTCATTTTGGTCCTCGTCCGACATTTGAATATGTGGAGGCATAAACTCATTTCCAATCATCAAAGGATGTATCAATCCGACGCTTGAAAAAGTGTCTGTGTTTGTTTTTGGCGATAAATTAAATTGCATAAATTTTGATTAAAAGTATATTTTTTTTTAAAGATAAATGAAAAAACCTGTCAAAAAAAAATCTTCGACAGGTCTCTAAATGTGCCAAAAAAATCTTGTTTGAAGTAATTTAATATACGTCTAAACAAAGATGAATATACGTTTTAAGATGATACAATTTTGTTTTTTTAAATTATATTTTGATTGAACAAAGTTTTTTCAAAAAAAATCAATGTGAGTATTTACTTCTTACATTATATTATTTCCTGAAAGAAGCTCCCAATGTTTCCAAAATGAGGGGTATGATTTTACTACAACCTCAGGTTCTTCAATGGTAATATCCGCCCATAATGATAACGGAGCAAATGCCATTGCCATTCTATGGTCGTCGTAAGTATGAATTGAGATTGGATTTGTGGGTTTCTCTGGATTGGGTGTCAAGAGATATTTATGATTCTTTTCTGTTTCTACCAAAGTTGTTCCAAACTTTGCCAACTCCGTTTGAAGGGCAAAAATACGGTCAGTTTCTTTCACTTTCAGCGACTCAATACCCGTTAAAATCAACGGTACATTTTTTGCCGAAGCCACCACACAAACTGTCTGAGCAAGGTCTGGGCAGTTGGTAAAATCCCATTCTAAAGATGCTTCCGTAGGAATTTTTGTGAGTTTAAATCCACGTCCAGTATATTCTGATTTTACACCTAAATGGCTCATTATTTGAATAATAACTGAATCTCCTTGTAAAGAATTTTCTTTCAATCCCAATAATTCTAACTCAGCATCGTCATGTTCGGAAAGTGCCACTGCCGAGAACCAATAACTCGCACCAGACCAATCAGATTCGATAGCGTAGGGGATGGCCTCATATTTTTGATGAGCAACCTTAATGGTCATATTTTCCCAATCTCTCTGCACATTTACCCCGAACACCTCCATTTGTTTCAGCGTCATTTCGATGTAAGGTTTTGAGCCTAATTCGCCCGTAATTTCCAAAACCAAACCCGTAGGTAGGAGAGGGGCAATCATCAATAATGCCGAAATATATTGCGAAGAAACATCACCCCGAATCTGAAGGTGATTATTGCCCGAAAAATTGAAACCTTTTAGTTCTAAAGGAGGATATCCTTCGGAATTAACGTATTGAATATCAGCACCCAATGAACGCAAAGCATTCACCAAAATCCCAATCGGACGCTCGCACATACGTGGCGTACCCGTCATAGTTTTGTGATGATCAGTAACAGCGAAATATGCCGTCAAAAATCGCATCGTTGTACCAGCATCAATCACATCAGCGGTGGCATCATCAGAAGCTAAAAGCCGCATCATAGTTTGGGTATCACGGGCTTCGGCAAGGTTAGACAAATTATCTTTTCCGCCGGCTAAGGCATTGATAATCAGGGCTCTATTGGATTCTGATTTAGAAGAAGGCAAAGGTATTTCCGTGTGGAAAGATTGCTGAATTTTTGGGAGGAATATTGTTTTCAAGGAAGGGATTTATTAAGTATTAGGTACTAAGCGACCGTCGCTCGGTACCAAGTATGCTCAAAAGTCTTTTTGTCTCTACAAAATTAACAAAAAAATCAGAATGTTTGAAAATAAGAACGCCTAACAACTATTAATTATTCATTGTCAATTACTGATTCTATCAAATCATGCCGATAGACATCGCAATTTGTAGCAAAGCCGTTGTGTCTTTGAGTCCCGTGCGGTTGAGCATATTACGTCTGTGGGTATGTACGGTGGCAATAGTGATAGTAAGTTTTTGGGCTATTTCGGGTGAGTCAATTCCTTCGTAAATTAGGCGGAGGATTTCCTTTTCACGCTCGGAAAGAATGTCATTATCAAAAGATTTTCCGATACTGGAGTGATAATATTTTACTTTTTGAGGAGCTTCCCCATAAGTAAAACGCATCCACCAAAAATCATCTTTCACAAAATGCGAGATGTCTTGAATAGAATTAATGATTTTGATGGGATTGCGGTTTTCGTCTTCTTCCAAATGCCCTGTTTGTATCAAAGCACGGATTGTTTTGCCCCCACGAGTTTTAAATTTAGAGCCTATAAAGACAATCTGCTGATTAATTTTTTCTTCAAAAGAAATGGCTTTCAAATATTTAACGTACCAACGCCCCGCAACGACAGGAAAAAGGGCGTGGTCGAGGGTCATAAATTTGATGTATTGCAAAATTCCCAAAGAAAGATCGTCTTCGGTATAGCCAAATAACTCTTTTACATTTTTACTCAAATATAATTTACTATAACTTTTGGCATTGATGATAGCGATGACTGTTTTGGTATTTTGGGCAATGACATCTAAAGATTTTGCGTCTATCACTGTGTTACCCGCATTATCGGCTTGATTTCTACAAATCTCAGCCCAAATAGTTTGAGATTGTAGAATTAAATGGTCGTGGTGAGTCATTATTACTCAAGTTTTAGTGGTTATTTTTGGGAAGCATACTCAATGTGAGTATTGTATTATGGTGTAAAAATATGCAAATTTGTTTAACAAAAAGCATTGACAGAAGAAAATGAGTTAATATATTTGCATTTTAAAAAATTTTACTTTTTTACGAAGCCGCCACTTCATTTGAAGCAAATCGTTAATTAAACGAATCCTTTGTAAAGTCCTATCCCCTTGGATTTACAAAGGACTTTGCTTTTTAAAATCCCAATTTAACTCCTTGTAAAACCCCCATTCCGATAAAAGTCCATCCAATAACTTGTTCAAAACGATGTTGATTTAAGTGCCTAAAAATTTGTTCTCGCTTCACATTCGCCATACAAGCATACACATAATTGAGGATATATGCTCCTGTACTTGTACCCAAAACAAACCAAATTTTGTGAGATAATTCACTGATTTTCAGATATTCATAATTTTGATAATTTACCAAAATGACTACCCAAAAAGGGAGAAGCTGTGGGTTGAAAAGTGATAGCAGGAAGCCTTTTGAAAAAGGTTGCCACTTTTCAGAAGAGACTTCTTCAAAGGCATAATCGTTAATAGTGGTATTTTTTTTCTTCTTGGTTAGTTCTAAAAAGCCCATTCCCAACAAAATAGGCAATACTGCCCACTTCATGATTTCGAAAACGATTGGATATTGCTCAAATATCATTACGCCTTCAACTGCCAAATATCCATAAATTATTTCTGGAATAATACCTCCAAAAGCCATCAAAAGTCCCATAGAAATGCTTTTTTGTAAAGTGATTTGAATAACCGACAAATTCAAAGGACCAGGATGAATTGAGCCTACAAAACTGATGAAAAATGTAATAAGGAAAATGAGCATATAACGGAGAGCGGTTCACGGTGAAAGGAAAACGTTTTGAGGTTCAATTTTTATACGAAATTACCGTTATTTTGGATTATTGAATGTCGTTTGTATGACAATAATCCAAAAATGAAATGATTCAAAAAACTAATCAATAACTTTGTACTGAAAAATATTCACCGATAAAACCCGTTCACTCTTGACCGTGAACCGTGTACCGTAAAATGAGCAATCGTCTTTTTCCCGTTTTTTTGAAGTTAGAAGAATTAAATGTCCTGCTGGTAGGTGGTGGCAATGTGGGCTTAGAAAAACTGTCTGCCATGTTGAATAATAGTCCAGAAACTCATGTAACTATGGTGGCGGATATGTTCAGAGAAGAGTTGATTGAATACGTGAAAAATTATTCCAAAGTTACGTTAATTGAACGTAAATTTGAATTTAATGATTTGAATGACAGGGACTTAGTGATTTTGGCAACTGATAATCCAGACCTGCACGCCAGTATCAAAAGAGTAACTGCCGAGCGTCATATTCTCTGCAATGTGGCAGATACGCCAGATTTATGTGATTTTTATTTAGGCTCAATTGTGCAGAAAGGAGACTTGAAAATTGGGATTTCTACCAACGGAAAATCGCCAACTATGGCAAAACGAATGCGGGAGTTTTTGGATGATATTATTCCCGAAAATGTACAACAATTATTAGAAAACCTCCGTGAAATCAGAAAGTCTATTAAAGGAGATTTTCAGGAAAAAATTAGAATTATGAATGAAGTTACGGAAGGAATGGTTTTGGAGAGAAAAGAATCAGCAGGGGAGAAGGAAGGGGAATAATTGATTTTTATTTGTTTGGTAATCTTCACAGATAACTTTTGTATATATTCTGAGGAAGATTGTTAAAGTGCGAAAAAATAACCTTCCGATAATTTTACTTATTGGAAGGCTAATCCTTTTTATCACTATTCTATCTCAAAACCTGATAAACAAAAAAGGCTGAAATATACGCCAATGCCGTCATATAGACGAACTGAATGGTTGGATATTTCCACGATTTGGTCTCTCGGTAGGTAGTTGCCAAGGTACTCATGCACTGCATGGCAAATGCGTAAAAAATCAAGAGTGAAAAGCCCAAAGCCGCATCATATAAAGGCTTGCCAGTTTCTGGGTTTATTTCAGATTTCATACGGTTTTTGATGGTTGAATTTTCATCATCCACTTCGCCGCCTAAGCTATAGATGGTGGACATTGTTCCCACAAAAACCTCTCTGGCGGCAAAAGAAGTCAATAAAGCAATCCCAATTTTCCAGTCATAACCCAATGGTTTTATCACAGGTTCAAAGGTTTTTCCGAATACTCCCGCATAAGAATTTTCTAATTTTTGAGCCGCAATTTTGTTCTCTAACTCTTTGCCCGCAAGGTTTGGATTTTCAGTTTTCACCTTTGTAATGGCTCTTTCCATGGCATCACCTGGTCCATAACTTGCCAATACCCAAAGCACAATGGAAACTGCTACAATTATTTTTCCAGCATCAAATAGAAAAGCCTTTGTTGAATTTAAAATAGTGATGGAAATATGCGAAAATCGGGGTGATTTATAAGAAGGTAATTCCATAATAAAATAACTTCGTTCTTTCACTTTCATCACAATTTTCATGACCCAAGCCGCAAATAATGCTACGAAAAAGCCCAATAAATACATCGCAAAAAGGGCAACACCTTGCAGATTGAAGACCCCAAAAAGAGTGCTTTTTTCGGGAACAACTAAGGCAATCAAAACGGTATAAATGGGTAAACGAGCCGAACAGGGCATTAATGGCGTCACCATGATGGTGATTAGACGGTCTTTCCACGAGCCAATACTGCGGGTACTCATGATGGCAGGCACGGCACAACCAATCCCCGAAATTAAAGGCACAACTGATTTTCCATTCAAGCCAAATCTCCGCATCAATTTATCCATAATGAACATCACTCTGGACATATAGCCTGTCTCTTCCAATAATGAAATAAACAAAAACAAGAAGGCGATTTGGGGAACGAAAATCAACACGCCACCAATACCTGCAATGAGTCCATCAGTGAGTAAACCTGTAAGTTTTGTGGGAGGTAATTGATTTTTCAAGAATTCATTTAGAGAAGCAACTCCACCATCAATGAGGTCTTGTGGATAGGTTGCCCAAGTGAAAATGGCTTGAAAAACGATAAAAAGAATGCCTAAAAAAATAAAATATCCCCAAAAACGATGTAAAAAAATCTTGTCCAAACGGTCTGTCCAAGAATTAATGGGTTCTTCTTCAACGGGCATTTCGTGCAGACAATTATCTACAATTTCGTTCAATTGCGAATACCTCGCCATTGTCTCTTTCGACTGTGAATGTTGGGTGTTCCAACCGTATTTTTCTTGAATTGTATCGAATCCTACTCTTTGTTTTTCATCAAATTGTTTGAGATTATCGTGTTCTGAAAGCCACAAAAGAGCGTGATAATCATCGGTATCTCCGTATTGTGTTTTAATCTCATCGACCATTTCAGCAGAGTAATCCATTGGTAATGAGTCGTTTGAGTTGTAACCGCTTTCCAAAGTTTTATTTACTGCCAAACGCAAGCCGTTTAGTCCAATGCCTTTTTTTGCATTTACTTCGGCTACTTCCACGTTAAGTTCACGGGCGAGTTTCACGGAGTTAATCACGATGCCCTGATTTTCGGCAACGTCAATCATATTCAATGCCAAAACAGTAGGAATTCCTAAATCACGCACTTGACTGAAAAGCAAAAGGTTCCGTTTGAGATTGGAAGCATCGGCAACAACAATTGCCAAATCTGGATAGTCGGGGTGTTGAGGATTAGCTAAAATATTGATAACCACCTGTTCGTCCACCGATTTTGGGTAAATGCTATAAATCCCTGGTAAATCCAAAATCTCAGCATCGCCACCCGTCTCCAATTTCCATTTGCCGATGAGCATATCCATCGTTACGCCAGGGAAATTGCCCGTTTTCTGTCTTAAACCCGTCAGCGAATTAAACAGTGATGATTTCCCCGCATTTGGATTGCCGATGAGGGCTATTTTAGGTGATTTTTTCAAGGGTAATTGTTTTATAATTGGTTATTCAATTGTCGAGGTTTGAGTTTTTGAATAGTTAGTTGTTTTGTTTCTGATAAACTTTCAGAAGAAATGGATAAAGTCCAAGATTTACGCAACGATTATTGTTGCAGCTTCGTCTTTACGCATAGACAGTACATAGCCCGAAACCTTTACTGCGATTGGGTCGCCGAAGGGGGCAATATGCGTCATGGTTACTTGTGTGCCAGGCAAACAGCCCATTTCAAGCAATTTCACAGAAAGCCCTTCATCGGTAAAATTAACGATGATTCCTCTCTCTCCTATTTTCAAATCTGCGATGGTTTTCAAATTCAGTTATCAGTAAACAGTTATTGGCTACGTTAGGAAAAATTTTACCAGTAATAAATAACTGATAACAAATCCCAAAATCCTCTTATTTAGATTTATTCAAAACAAACACAAAATAACAAAGAGTTCCTGTTAATGTAAACTATTCTTTGAGAAAACATTTTGCTTCTTCAAAATATTAGTTTTTATATACTTGCGGTTTATTTGTGTCGTAACTTTGTAAATACTTTCGGCTGTTGGCAATTGACATTCATGGAGCGAGAACAGAGAAAGCCGATTACCAACAGCCGAAAGCCAAAGTAAATTATGCTCAAAGAGATTAAAGCCCTGATAGACAAAGAAATACGACTGGAATTACGACAAAAATATGCTTTAAACGGCATGATTTTGTATGTAGTGAGTACAGTTTATGTCTGTTATTTGTCTTTTCGGTTGAAGTCTAATCAAATTGATAAAATTACGTGGAATACGCTATTTTGGATTATTCTCTTATTTACCGCAACAAATGCCATTGCTAAAAGTTTTACCCAAGAACGTTTCGGGAGGCTGCTGTACTATTACACGTTGGCGAATCCAGTAGCGATAATTATTTCTAAAATTTTGTATAATACCCTGTTAATGTTGGTGTTAGCGTTGGTAGGTTTTGGCGTGTATGCCATCATAATGGGCAATCCAGTGGGCGATATTGGAATGTATCTGCTCAGTATTATTTTAGGAGCAATTGGTTTTGCCAGTAGCCTCACGATGGTTGCAGGAATTGCTTCCAAAGCTGAAAATAGTGCTACTTTGATGGCAATTTTAAGTTTTCCCATCATCATTCCGATGTTGATAATGCTCTTGAAAATCTCTAAAAATGCCTTAGATGGTTTGGATAGAGGCAGTAGCTTAGACGAAGTATTGACCTTACTGGCAATTGATGCGATAGTTTTGGTTTTGAGTGTGATATTGTTTCCTTATTTGTGGAGGAGTTAATGTAAATAAAATGAAAAATAATTGGTATAAAATCTTAGCCGTAGTGGCACTAACTTATGTAATGATTTGGGGTTTTCTGGGGGTAATTCCTCGCCAGCCCGTTTTGCATGAAACCGCTCGTAATCTGTATTTTCACGTACCCATGTGGTTCTCAATGTTTGCTATGTTAGGAATGTCGGTTTGGAATTCAGTTCAGTATCTTCGCAAACCATCAACATTGTTGGATACAAAAGCCGCTGAATATGCTAATACAGGCATTTTATTCGGAATTGTAGGAATTATGACGGGTAGTATTTGGGCGAGATATACGTGGGGAGATTGGTGGACAAATGATGTTAAACTCAACGGGGCAGCCATCGGATTATTGATTTATTTTGCCTATATAATATTGCGAGGGTCATTCAATGACGAACAGCAAAGAGCCAGAATATCAGCGATTTACAATATTTTTGCGGTGGCTTTACTAATTCCATTATTGATAATTCTCCCAAGAATGACCGATTCGCTTCATCCAGGTAGTGGTGGAAATCCAGGATTCAAACCTATGGATACCGAACACACCATGAGAATCGTTTTTTATCCAGCCTGTATCGGTTGGATTTGCTTAGGTTTTTGGATTACTGATTTGAAATTGAGATTCAGAAAATTAGAACAACGTTTTCAAAATAGTTAGGTTATGGAAAATTTAAGAGTGTATTTAACAAAACAATCAAGTGGCTACGGGTTTTCAATTTTACCGAATCAGAAATTGAAAATCATAGAAGAATTTGGGGACAGAGCCAATCCTGCAAGTTTTATTGTTGTTAATTATGGACGAAAAAGTAATTTTCAATCCATGTTAGGATGGTTAGAAACGGCTATACTTCCATTACTTTTGGGAATGTATAACCAAGAAGATCTTAAAAAAATCAAAACGGTCTCATTTTATGACCCAGAATCAGATACTAAAATAGAAGATTTAGATTTATATGAACAACCAATTTCCTAATGAACATTTATATTTTGGTAAGGCAGGGCATTTGTTTGTGATGTCAGAGTTTCTTTTGAGAGGTTGGAATGTGGCAATTCCAGAAGTAGATGTTGGAGATGATATTTTCGTAGTGAAAGATTTTAATGGTGAACTTGTACGAGTACAAGTAAAGACTTCAAAAGCAATTTATCTTAAAAATGGAGGTTATACAGCTCAATTCAAATTATCCCTAAAACAGCTAAGGGATTCAATTAAAGAAGTGAGTTATGTTTTTGTAGTTAGGGAGACAAATAATTGGAATCTACCAACTATAATAGACCAACAGATATTACTTGAATTATACGAGAATCACTCATTAGGTTCTGAATACAAGGATAATTTAACATTAAGACTAAATTTCAAAAACGAAAAAGTAACGAACAAGAAAATCGACCTAACACAATATCAAAACAATTTTGAAGACTTTATAATTGAATCATAAAATGAAAAAACTATTTTCCTTAATCACATTTTTATTAATCTCAGCGAGCCTTTTCGCCCAAGATAATGCCGATAATCAACCTGAAATGGCTGATAGACTAAATGCCGATGGCAAAATTTATGTAGTAGTGGCGGTGGTTGCAACCATTTTTGCAGGAATCATTGTTTATTTAATAAACCTTGATAGAAGATTAGCTAAGTTAGAAAAGTAAAATAAAATGAAAAAAACACACATCTTCGGACTCATCGTGATTGCTATTGCAGTTGCTATTCTTGTTTCTACGGGTACAGAAGCAAGCACCTACACGGATTTTACCGTGGCTGAAAACATGGCAAAAGAAGGCGATGCCAACCAAGTTCATGTAGTAGGCAAATTGAAAAAAAATGCCACTGGCGAAATCATGGATTTGATTTATAATCCCGCCATTGATGCCAATCACTTAGAATTTACTTTGACTGATAACAAAGGGCGTTCACAAAAAGTAGTATATAATGCTCCTAAACCACAAGATTTGGGCAAAGCCGAGCAAATCGTTATCATTGGCAGTATGAAAGGAGATGTTTTCAAATGTGATAAAATCCTCTTGAAATGCCCTTCAAAATATCAGGATGGCAAAGTGGAGTTTAAGGAGGTTGAAAAACCAGCGAAACAGTCATAGTACCGAATTGATGGAACACGGATTTTACGAATTAGGCACGGATAAGATATTTTTAATCCGTGTCTAATCCGTAAAATCCGTGTTCTAATATTACCTAACATAAACAAAAATGCTTCATACAACCATTGGAAATTTTGGTCATTTCTTCATCATCCTGTCATTTGTGGCATCGGTGGTGGCTACATTGGGCTATTTCAAATCCGTACAAACCATTGATTTACAACAACAAGAATCTTGGAAACGCTTTTCTCGTTATGCCTTCTATACGCACGGAGTGGCAGTTGTGGGCGTAATCGTGGTACTTTTTTCAATAATTTATAACCATTATTTCGAGTATCATTACGCTTGGTCGCACTCATCCAGAGCTTTGCCTGTAGAGTATATCATTTCCTGTTTTTGGGAAGGGCAGGAGGGAAGTTTCCTTCTGTGGATATTTTGGCACGCCGTTTTGGGTGTTATCCTCATCAATACCAACAAACATTGGGAAGCTCCTGTTATGGCAATTTTTGCTGCCGTTCAAACTTTTCTTTGTTCCATGATTCTGGGCGTAGTTTTGCCAGTAATTGACCTAAAAATCGGTTCATCGCCATTTCTATTAATGAAAGAAGCTATGCCCGATTTGCCAGTTTGGGCGATGAAACCAAATTTTATCGCCGAGGATGGTCGAGGCTTGAATCCTTTGCTTCAAAATTATTGGATGGTAATTCACCCACCGACCTTATTTTTGGGTTTTGCCACTACTTTGATTCCCTTTGCCTACGCAATGGCGGGTCTTTGGCGAAAAGAATATCGTGAGTGGATTCGTCCTGCCTTGCCTTGGGCTTTGGTGTCAGGCTTGGTCTTGGGCGTGGGTATCATTATGGGTGGCTATTGGGCGTATGAAACCCTCAATTTTGGAGGATATTGGAACTGGGACCCTGTTGAAAATGCTTCGTTTGTGCCTTGGTTGGTGTTGGTGGCTTCCATTCACTGCATGATTATTTACAAAAATAGTCAGACCGCCCTTCGTACCTCTTTTATCTTGATTGTTGCCACATTTATCTTGGTTTTATATTCAACTTTTTTGAATAGAAGTGGCGTTTTGGGTGATGCTTCGGTTCACTCATTTACCGATTTAGGGCTTTCGGGACAGTTGTTAATTTATTTGTTTTTCTTTCTAATCTTTGCCATCGTATTATTGGTTTTGAGATGGAAAGAAATCCCTACGGACGAAAAAGAAGTTTCTACTTACAGCCGTGAATTTTGGATTTTTATGGGAGCAACTACGCTCTGTTTGGCTGGTTTTCAGATAATTACGGTTACGTCTTTGCCTGTATATAATAAAATTGTAGAAGGACTTGGATTTGTCTCAAAACTTGCTCCTCCTGCCGATGCTCCTACTTATTACTCCAAATTTCAACTATGGTTTGGCGTAGGAATTGCCGTTTTTTCAGGGATTGGGCAATCAATTTGGTGGAGAAAAATCAAGCAAGAAAACTTCTTCAAATTCTTCCTTACGCCACTTTTAGTAAGTTTGGTTTTGACCTTTATCGTCATTTATTTTACGGCAAAATCTCAAGTTGGGGACTTTTTTGCTTCGCCCACTTTTATCTTTTTATTGTTTGCAGGGATATTTTCTATTATCACAAATGGCTCAATTTTAGCGGATATTTTCAAAGGAAATTACAAACTTTCAGGCGGTGCAGTTACGCATATTGGCGTGGCAATGATGTTATTGGGAATCTTGTTTTCTTCAGGATATTCAAAGGTTGTTTCCATCAATAATTCAGGTTTATCCATTTCAAATTCTGAAAAAGCATTTACCGATAACGATGGAAAAGAGAATAAAGAAAACGTGTTGTTATGGTTGAATACACCCCTACAAATGAGTGAATACAGTTTGACCTACAAAGGAGTGCGTTTAGAAGGGCGTGAATTGCCAGAATATCTCCGCCCCGAACAAGTGGATATTATCGAAAATGATTTCCATGCGGTGGCTTTGAAGGATATTGAACAGGGGGGCAAAAAATATTATTCAAAGGGTGATACATTACCTGTTTTTCCAGAAAATAAATATTATGAAATTGATTTCAGAGATAATGATGGACGAGTAACCACGCTTTATCCACGTTTTCAGGTTAATAAAAAGATGGGAAATTCAGTTTCTCCTGCCCTGAAACGCAATTTGGGAAGTGATTTATATTCGTATGTTGCCCTTGCACCCGATTTGGATTCTCGTGAATGGAGCAAAACCGAAAACTTTACGGTAGCCATGAAAGATACATTCTTTTTGAATGACTATGTGGCGGTTTTAGATAATGTGAAGCGGGTAGAAAATTTTGAAGGGAAGCCATTAGCAACGGGTGACGCTGCCGTAGAAGCCACCATAAAAGTGATGGGAAAAGAGTTTGTTCAATATGAAATAAAGCCTACTTTCGTGATTAGAGGAGGGATGATTGCGATGCCACCCGTTGAAAATGACGAAGTGGGTGTCAGAGCAAAATTTACTAATATTGACCCAAAAACTGGTAAATTTAGCTTCGCCATTAACACTACTCAAAGGGATTACGTGGTGTTGAAAGCCATCAAAAAACCCTTAATAAACCTTTTGTGGATAGGAACATTTGTGTTGATAATAGGCTTTACGATGGCAATCATCAGACGTTATCGAGAATTTAGATTAATGAGAGATAAGGGATTTTAACTTTCGATAAACGGTACACGGTTAAAGGTAAACGGTGCAGGGTAAAAGGTTCATGGGAATTTTTGTTCATAATACATTTACTGTTAACTGTGTACTGTTCATCTTTAACCGTGTCCCGTTCACCGACAAAAACTATGTCAAAAAAAGAAATACTTCTCCTTTTCGCTGCTGTTGGTTTTCTGATTATTTGGATATTAGACCTTCGTGCTGGGCTTCCTCCTGGGCTTGAACCCACCGTTTGGAACAATATTTTCTATCATTATTCATGGTTAATGTTTGCGGTAGGATGTTTATTTTATTTTCAATATTCAAAACAAATTCGTTTGAAAAAGGAAGAAAATGAGCAGAAAGATAAGCCTGTGGAAACGAATTTGAAAGATGAAAAAAAAGAACAACGCAAGGCTTTACTTAAAGGGAAGAACAAGTAATTATTTTTTGATATTTTTATATCTCAAAACTCTTTTGACAATAATGATTTAATTCATACTTTTGATAAAGTAGCCTTATCTCAGCAACTGATTTTGAATACTCAAAAATTAGTAGTCTGGCTAATGTTTCGCTTGAATTTGTCAAGAAAATTCGCCAAGAATTATCATAAAGGTTATTGAAAAATAATCCTCAATACCCTCTTAACCAAATATGGACTCCCAACACGCATTAGGTATCATTATTTCCATCGTTGCATCAGCTTTTTTTTCAGGCGTTGAGATGGCATTTGTATCTGCTAATAAACTTTATTTTGAACTCCAAGCCAAACAAGGAGTTATCACGGGGCAAATTATCTCTAAGTATCTCAAAAATCCTTCAAAATTTATTGGTACAATGCTCATCGGCAATACTTTGTCGTTGGTGGCGTATGGAATTTTCATGGAAGGATATTTACATCATCAACTTGAGCATTTTTTTCCCATTTTAAATGGTATTGCGGCGGGTTTAATTGCGTCTCTTATTGGAACAATCATTATCTTAATGACCTCTGAATTTACACCCAAAAGCATATTTTTACTCAATCCAGACGGTTTTTTGGAAGTTCTTTCTATTCCAATTTTGATAATAAATACCATCATGTACCCGCTTGTATGGGGAATCGTAGGGTTGTCTAAGTGGTTTATTAACAATGTGTTACGCTTGGAATATTCTGAGGAACGCCCTGCCTTTGGTTTGACAGATTTGAATAATTACCTTCAAAACCTTAATCGTAAAGTTTCAACTGAGGAGGAAACTGAAGTTGATACAAAAATCTTTAATAATGCTCTGGAATTCAAGCAAGTAAGAGTGAGAGATTGTATGATTCCGAGAACAGAAATAGTGGCGGTGGATATTGAAAATGGTATGGATGAACTCAAAAAAGTGTTTGTAGAAAGCAATCATTCACGTGTTTTGATTTATAAAGAAACGATGGAGGACGTATTAGGATATTGTCATTCATTATCCATGTTCAAAAAGCCAAAGGAAATTCAAGGTATCCTTACGCCCATCCCGATTGTCCCCGAAGCCATGCTTGCCAAGGATTTGTTGTTTAAGTTTTCCAAAGAACATAAATCATTGGCGTTGGTAGTGGACGAGTTTGGAAGTACTGCTGGTCTGGTAAGTATGGAAGATGTGATGGAGCAAATATTTGGTGAAATTGAAGATGAATATGATGATAAAGAAGACCTCACCGAAAAGAGAATGGATGAGAAAACATATTTACTTTCTGGAAGATTAGAGATTGATTATTTGAATGATAAATACGAATGGAACCTTCCCGAAGGCGATTATGATACACTTGGAGGAATGATTACAAGCATCAATGAAGACATTCCAGAAATGAACGAAGTGATTGTATATCAACCATTTAGTTTTCAAATTATTGATATGACGGATACAAAAATTAACTTAGTGAAAATGACAATAGTTGGTGAAATTGAACAAAAAACAGATACGTTTTCGATGAAACACTAATTCTCGATGCTCGTTAGTCGATGCGACCGACGCTTCGGTTCAATTTTCGTTTTGAAGTTGAAGAAAAAGCATCGAATAACGAACATCAAACCGAAGCGTCGGTCGCATCGAAAATTACTTTCACCAAAGTATCAATTTTCATCTCAGTTTCATACCATTCTTTCACAGGGTTTGAATCTTCTGTAATACCACAGCCAGCATAAAAAGTAGCCTCATGACCTTGAATCTTCATGGTACGAAGATTTACAAAAATATGGCTTTCTTCTTGAACATTTACTGGTCCTAAAAATCCACTGTAAAACTCTCTATCATGGTGTTCTTGTTCGGCAATAATGCTGAGTGCAGCTATTTTGGGTGTTCCACATACTGCCGAAGTTGGGTGTAATAATGCCAACATAACTGTACCCAAACCCGAAAATCCCTCTGCATTTTTATCTACTATATAGTCAGTTCGGAGGTGCATTAAATTACCTGCCTGAACCGTTTTTGGACCACTTTCATGGTACTCTCTCAACCGTATTTTCTTGAAACATTCAATAATATAACGACTCACAAAAGCTTGTTCCTCAATCTCTTTATGAGACCACCTGATTTCATTAACAGATAAATTTTTGCCATTTTTATCAATGGCAGTTTGTGTTCCAGCCAAAGACATCGTTCTGAACTTACCGTCTTTGTCAACACTCACAAGAGTTTCGGGCGTTGCTCCAAGCCAAAAACATTGATAATCGGGTAGATAAACTAAGGAAACAAACGCATTTGGGTATGAATCACAAAGCTTTTTAAAGGCTTTTATAACGTCAAAAGTCTCTGATAAAGTTACATTTTTTGTTCTGGATAAAACTACTTTTTTCACTTCGCCTCGCTCAATTGCGTTGATGGCATTAGAAACCATTTCTGCAAAAAGCATTTCATTATAAATGGAATGCTCAGTATTGGAATTCCTATTTTTAACGGGATTTTGATGAATTGATTTTTCTTCCGAATCCATAAAATCTGTATTGTCATCCAGGCTTAAAAATTTCTTTTCAAAAATTTCTTTTTCAACTGATTTACTTTTGAAATTGTCTTCAACTTCCTGATTGTCAGTATCAAAGCGATAATGTAAATCGCCCTTTAGAAAAAAAGATTCTCCCTCAAATGGGCTCATCACAAAACCCGAAGGTAGTTCTTCAAAATCAATTTTTACCCTTGCAGTATGCCCAGAAAGGTCGATAATTAACTGTTTTTCAGTTGTTTTGGGGAGTCTCCACAAAGCAAGGGGAAGTCCATCTGAAAGGGCTATTTTCCAAAGATTTTCAATCTTATTGGATGTATTGATGATATTTTTTTCTGAAATCAATGGCATCTTTTTCGTTTGACGATGAATGGTAAAAGGTGAACAGTTTTACAATTATTCTTTGATAACGTTCTGTATGAAATTGAGGTTTCGGGATTTTGAGAATTTTTTAAATAATCTTCAAATTACTTCCAAAAACTCCTCAATACATCCATAAATATAAGTCAAATCTTCTTCTGAAATACAGTAGGGCGGTAGTAAATAAATTACATTGCCAAGCGGACGGATAAGAATACCTCTTTCGATAAAAAATTGATAAGCAATGTCTCGAATATTGCTGAAATAAGACGTGCCTTCGGGCGTATAAAGTTCGATAGCAAGGATTGTCCCTTGAATTCTGATGTTAGTTATTTTAGGGTGTCCAGCACCGTGGTTGGTGTTCACGGGGTCGCCCAGACCAACCACATTTTCGAACAGTTTTTTTTTAAATTCAGAATGTAATCTGTTGATAATCAGTATTTTAATTTCAGTTTCTTCCGCCAACAATAGATCCATACTAGCCAAACCTGCCGTACAAGCCAATGGATTGGCGGTAAAAGAATGACTATGAAAAAGCGTCTTTTTACGGTCTTCGGAAAGGAAAGCTTGGTAGATTTCTTGCGTACATGAGGTTACGCCCAATGCCATTGCCCCGCCCGTGAGCCCCTTGGAGAGACAGAAAATATCTGGTTTTGTTTCAACATAATCGCTTGCAAACATTTTGCCCGTTCTGCCAAAACCCGTCATGATTTCATCAGCAATGGTCAAGACATTATTTTCTTTCGCTAACTTTATCAATTCTTCCAAAATATCAGGCTCGTACATCACCATTCCCCCTGCTCCTTGAATGAGTGGCTCGAAGATAAAACAAGCCGTTTCATCCGCATTTTTCATCAAAGTTTTCATTGATTCCAAAGCCTTTTCTTCCTCCCCTTTAATGGGAGTGGGGATATACAACGTTTCATACAAAAAACCTTCAAATGGAGCATTAAAGGCAGATTTTGCTCCCACTGCCATTGTGCCAAAGGTATCGCCATGATAGCCATTTTCAAGGGCAATTACTTTCCTTTTTTTTGTAAACCCTTGATTATGGAAATACTGAATCGCCATTTTC
>JANPGQ010000036.1:0-4057 GCA_031423975.1 Cytophagales bacterium
TTCAGTTGATGAAAAAAGTAATTATTTTGTGGATGATGTTCCCGTGCCATTCGACCAATTAGAGGCATTTTTAGGAGCAGAAGCCAAGAAAAAAGGCTCTGAAACCGTTATTTTGCGTATTTCGCAAGACCAAACCGTACAAGAACTAACGAAAGTTTATGATATTGTTGCCCGTTTGAATTTGGCAATGGTAATGGCAGCGGATAAGAAGTAGTATTTGTAACACGGACAGCCTTGTCCGTAGTGTAAAATTTGTTGCACTACGGACAAGGCTGTCGAAACGTCGCACCGCCGTGTTACAGTTCTATCCAAACATCGAAAATCGAATAACAAACATCAAATTCACGCCTTTGGATGTGCTTGCTGATAAATTTTCTTAATTTTTTCCATTGAATTGTGCGTATAAACCTGCGTAGCCGACAGCGAACTATGCCCCAAAAGGTCTTTAATTGCCGTTAATTCAGCACCGTTATTGAGTAAATGCGTAGCGTAAGAATGGCGTAAAATGTGGGGAGATTTCTTGGTAAGGGTTGTTACTAAAGATAAATATTTTTTCGTAATCCGCTGAATCATAACGGGATAGGCTTGTTGTCCTTTCTCCGAAACTATCAAATAATCATTTCCCAACAATTCCTTTTGTTTAAAATTTTGATATGCTTGAATCAATTTTACCAAAAGTTGATTTATCGGGATAATCCGTTGTTTATTGCGTTTTCCTAATACCGTAATCGTGCGATTATAAAAGTCAATATCTCTTTCCTGTAAATTAATCATTTCCGAAAGTCGTATTCCTGTTCCGTAGAGCAACTCCAAAATTAGTTTATCTCTTAATCCTGCAAAATCATCTGGAAATTCAATATCGTCTAAAAGCGTATCCATTTCTGTTTCACGAACAAAAGATGGTATCGTTTTCTGCGTTTTCAGTACCGATATTTTTATCATTGGGTCTTTGTCAATTATCTTTTTTTGGAGAAGGAATTTGTAGAAAGTTCGTAAAGTAGCAATCTTTCGATTGATAGACCGATTTTCAACCTTCAATTCAGCCATTGAAATTATCCAAGAGCGAATCATCTGAAAATCAGCTAATTGTGGATGCAAAAAATCATAAGTCTTTTTCAAATATTGCTCAAATTGTAGCATATCCGTCTGATAAGCCGTAACGGTATGCTCGCTACTACGCTTTTCGTACTTGATGTATTTGAGAAAATGAATAATGATTTCGCTCATGAGTTTGGTAATCTGTGTGCCAAAGTAAAAGAAAAAAAGCGTTTAAACAAACCTACAAAGTTTATTCAAACGCTTTTTGTTGCTGACGGTTATCGGCTTAATTCACGATTAAATTGATAACATAAATGTTATGAAAATAGAATCAATGACTATGCCTCTTCGTTACCGTACATTACTTGCTTGTATGAAGCACGAATCATTTCCTTACGACGTGTTACCGATGGTTTTTCAAATGCACCACGACGACGAAGTGCTTTAACAACACCAGTCTTTTCAAATTTTTTCTTAAATCTTTTTAACGCTTTGTCGATTGACTCGTTTTCTTTGATATTGATAATCAGCATATTATTTGTTTTGTTTAAAATCTTTTTTGTAAATAGAGGTGCAAAGATAATTGTTTGTCTTCGAAATGTCAAGTATATTAATCAATAATCGCTTGATATATTAGTTGTTGTACCTGTTTTTCAATTCCTTAGGTAACAAAAAGAAATATTTTCATTTATTTTAACATTAAGGTTAAACAATCGTATAAAATTATCTTAAAAAAATGATAAATTGAAGGAAATATATAATCCCTGCGGGATGAGACTCATGGGTATTTAGTCAAAATAAATTCCTATATACCCAAATTCCCTATCAATTATTCACTGTTAATTATCAATTGCCCACATGACCCTTTTTATTATCTTCCTTTGTATTGCTTTATTAGTTTTATTAATCACTTGGGGAAAAATTAATCCCTTCTTGGCATTTCTAATTGTCTCTATCGTAGCGGGAATTTTTACGGGAATACCCATAGCCAATATCGGAAAATCACTCCAAAAAGGCATTGGCGATATGTTAGGTTCTTTGGTGATTGTGATTGCTTTGGGAGCAATGTTGGGGAAAATAGTGGCAGAAAGTGGGGCAGCCCAAAGAATCGCCTCCACAATGATGGGGATTTTTGGAGAAAAAAATAATCATTGGGGCTTGGTTTGCACAGGTTTTATTATTGGCATTCCGCTGTTTTATAATGTAGGATTTGTGTTGATGATTCCTTTGATTTTCTCGGTAGTTAAACAGTATAAACTTCCTGCGGTATATATTGGACTTCCGATGTTGGCTTCGCTTTCGGTGGCTCATGGATTTTTGCCTCCGCATCCATCGCCTGCCGCTTTGGTGGCTCAGTTTAATGCCAATATGGGGCTTACGCTGATATACGGTTTAGTAATTTCTATTCCTGCCATCATTTTGGGTGGACCTGTTTTTGCCATGACGCTAAAAAAAATTGACTCAAAGCCTTTGGATTCCTTCCAAAATGAAACTCTTCCGCAAGACCAATTACCCAGTACACTCAATAGCTTTTTAACCGCTCTTTTACCCGTTTTTTTATTAGCATTTACCACAATCCTGACCTTTCAAGCGAAAGATAATGCTACCTTAAAATCTTTTAGTTCATTCATCGGTGACCCTTCCATTGTCATGTTGATTTCATTAGCGGTTGCCACTTTTACACTCGGACGTAATAGAGGAGTTTCGATGAAAAAAATCATGGGATTTTATACCGAAGCCGTCAAAGATGTGTCGATGATTATCTTAATTATTGGCGGAGCAGGAGCTTTAAAACAGATTTTGGTAGAAAGTGGTGTGAGTAATGAAATTGCCACTATACTAAAAGATTTACCCTTTAATCCCCTGGTTACGGGCTGGTTAGTGGCAGCAATTATCCGTGTATGCGTAGGCTCTGCCACGGTGGCAGGACTCACCACCGCAGGAATTATTGCTCCAATGGTAATACAAACGGGCGTAAATCCAGAATTGATGGTTTTAGCAATTGGTTCGGGCAGTTTGATGTTCTCGCACGTGAACGACCCAGGTTTTTGGCTGTTCAAGGAATATTTTAACCTCAGCATCAAAGATACTTTACGCTCATGGTCTATGATGGAAAGTATTGTTTCGGTGGTGGGTTTGTTGGGCGTTTTGTTGATTAGTACGTTGATTTAGAAAGGAAATTTGTTAAAATAAACGTAATTATATACTTAATTAATGCAAATGGTCAGTTCATTATCAATAGCGAGGGATTTAAATCCCTCGCTATTGATAATGAACTGAAAGTCAGACAATTAAATATGACGAAAATATAAGAATCCATTTTGCATTAACTAATTGTATAATTCCGAAAATGAAACTATAAAACTAAACACAATGAAAAGAAAAGTATCATTGGGCTTGATGACAATGGCCATTTTTTCGGCTTTTGCTTTTACCAGAAATAACCTTATTTATGTTCATTTTCTGAACAATAGCCTTTCAAGACTTGATTCTTTAATTTCTAAGGTAAACCCCGTAGCAGATACTCGTGTGCTTAGTCCAGAGGAAAGTTTAGCGGCTTTTCGTGTGCCTGCTGGGTTTCATGTTGAACTGGTGGCTTCCGAACCCATGATTCACGAGCCTGTAGCCATTGCTTGGGACGGCAACGCCCGTATGTACGTATGCGAAATGCGTACTTATATGCAAGATGCCGATGCCAAAGGCGAATACGATGCGATAAGTAGAATTATGCTACTGGATGATACCGATGGCGATGGCAAAATGGATAAAAGTTCGGTTTTTATTGATAGCCTTTCGTTGCCTCGTATGATACTTTGTGTCAACCACGAACTGATTGTAAATGAAACCGATACCTACAATTTGTGGAGTTATAAAGACAACAATAATGATGGAAAAGCCGATGAAAAACGGAAAGTCTATGACGTAAAAATGGCTGCCCCAGGCAACTTAGAGCATCAACGGAGTGGTTTAGATTGGAATTTAGACAACTGGATTTACATGACCGTTGACCCTGTAAGGC
>JANPGQ010000037.1:0-13287 GCA_031423975.1 Cytophagales bacterium
TTATCAATCTCTAAAACTATTTTTCTTATGAAACAATTACTGTTTATAACCGCATTCTTTTTTATCTACCCAACGGGAAATTTTGCCCAAAAGATACCTCTCATCATTCATGCTGATGGAAGGGTAATGAATAGAGATAGATATCTGGGTAAACTCACCTCAGAGGGAGGTTTCGACCAAAATGACAAATATGTTTCCAAACTTGAAAGCTCTGGAATCACGGTTGATTCAGCAGGAAGAATTCTTGGAGATGTTCCTCAGGGGCGTATTTTGACGTATATCTGTAACGGAAAACCTCAAAATTATTTCATCAGTAAAGCTCACAATTCAGATAATTATCTCATAAAAAGTATAAAAGGTAAGACCTATATTCTATTGGATAAACGATATAAATCCCAAGCAATAAGTGCCATTCATTTTATTTACGATAATGCTTGTGTGCTTTAAAAATAAAGAATCTGATGAAAACTGAAGTTCAACTCAACGCCGATATTCTAAAAATTACGCTTTTAATTCGCAAAGAATATCCTGAATTATCAAAGTATATTGCAGAAATGCCAGTAACGATTCCCAATAAGGAATCTCCAGAAATTAATGCTAAAATGTTGACAGATTATTATGAGTCGTTGAAAGTAATGATGACCAAGTATGCTCAAAATCATCAAGAAAATTAAAGCAAAATATCGTGTTTTTAATATCCGCAAGAGTTCTATAAACAGTTTATAAGTGAGGGGGACACCCAGCCTCATACCATGAGTAATTGTGTCCAGATATTTAAAAGAAAGACAGTAGTTTAAAACAGGTTTTTTAAACCCTCCAAAATGTTAAAAATAACCTTTCAATTTTGCTTATTTTTTATTTTATTTTCGTCTTGTCGTGATAAACAAGAGAAGACGAAACCGATCCGAGAAAGTATCACAGAATCGGTTTATGCTTCGGGAATTGTGAAAAGTAAAAATCAATACAAAGTATTTTCTTTAGCTAATGGTTTGATTGATAAGATTTTAGTAACAGAAGGTGATGTTGTAAAGAAAGGAGAGATTATTATTCGTTTAATTAATACTACTTCAGCACTCAATGCCGAGAACGCAAAACTCTCGGCAGATTATGCCTCCGTTGCCACCAATGCCGATAAATTAGATGAACTAAAAATCAGCATTGATATTGCCAAAATCAAGATGGAAAACGATAATTTATTACGCCAAAAACAGGAAAATCTGTGGGCTCAACAAGTGGGTACGCACAATGATTTACTCCAAAAACAATTGATTTCCAAAACCTCAACCAACTCCTTTCAAACGGCTAAATTGAGATACAAAGAGCTTCAAAAACAAATCAATTTTCAAGATAAACAGGCTCAAAAAAACTTGGAATTATCTAAAAAAATAAATCGTGATTACACCATTAAAAGTAATGTTGATGGTAAAATTTATCAATTACCGATGGAAAAAGGCGAAATGGTAAATACGCTTAGTCCCGTGGCAATTATTGGGGATGATTCGGATTTTTTATTAGAACTGCAAGTGGATGAATATGACATAAATCGGGTGAAATTAGGACAGAAAATAGCCTTGAGTATGGACAGTTATAAAGGACAAGTTTTTGAGTGTGTTGTTACAAAAATCGACCCAATAATGAATGAAAAAACGAAGTCCTTCACCATTGAAGCAAATTTTATAAAACTTCCCAAAATGCTCTATCCGTACCTTACTTGTGAGGCAAATATTATCATCCAGAAAAAAAATAAAACTATCACAATTCCAAGAATCTACTTATTGGATGGAGATTTTGTAATGCTTGAAAAAGATAAGAAAGTGAAAGTGAAAACGGGCTTAAAGGATTACCAAAAAGTAGAAATATTGGGTGGAATAACCACAAATGATTTTATCTTTAAGCCCATCCAATGAACCTAAAACTCATCATACGGATTGCAAAATCATTGCTATTAGCCAGGTTCAAACAGACTTTGGTAGCGGCGGCGGGCGTAACTTTTAGTATTACAATGTTCATTGCTTTACTCAGTTTTATGGCAGGGCTGAACGACCTATTAGATGGTTTATTATTGAACAGAACGCCCCATGTGAGGCTATACAATGAAATACAACCCAATAAAAATCAGCCAATTAATGGTTTGTTAGCCTACAAAAATTCGCATAATTTTATCCATTCCATCAAATCAAGTATCAGCCGACAAGAGATTTATAATAGTGATGCAATCATACAAACCCTCAAAAAAGACAATCGGGTTTTGGGGGTTGCTCCAAAAATAATTTCGCCCGTATTTTTCAATGACGGAGCTATTGACATAACGGGCGTGGTGAATGGCATTGAGATACAGAGTGAAGGAAAATTGTTTCACTTTAATGATTATGTAATTTCTGGAAATTCGATTGATATTGACAGATTATCAAATAGTATTATTTTGGGAAAAGGCTTGGCGGATAAATTGTTGGCAAACGTGGGTGATGTGGTGCAAGTGGCAACGATTAATGGGGATAGATTTCCGCTAAGAGTGGTTGGTTTTTATCAATCGGGAATGCAAGAATTAGATAAAACACAAAGTTACGCTTCCATTGCCACCGTCCAGAAATTGAAAGGCAAACCCAACAATTACATAACCGATATTCAAATAAAACTAAAGGATGTTCTTGCCGCACCGCCCATTGCCAAAGAGTTTGAAAAGCTATTTGAAATTGATGCTGAGGATATTCAAACTGCCAATGCGTCTTTTGAAACGGGTAGTTTTGTCAGGACTTTAATCTCGTATGCAGTAGGCGTTGTGCTGTTGATTGTGGCAGGATTCGGGATTTATAATATTTTGAACATGATGATTTATGAAAAAATGAATACCATTGCCATCTTGAAAGCCATTGGTTTTGCGGGGAGAGATGTTCAAAAAATATTCTTGGTGATTGCCATAAGTATCGGTTTTTTTGGCGGATTGGCTGGGTTGATTTTAGGTTTTGGATTATCGGAATTGATTGACCAAATTCCTTTCAAAACACCATCGTTACCGAGTGTCAAAACGTATCCAATTAATTATAATCCTGTATTCTACATAATTGGAGCAGTTTTTTCATTAATTACAACCTTTTTGGCAGGTTGGTTTCCGTCCAGAAAAGCCAGTAAAGTGGACCCTGTGGTAATTATTAGAGGAAAATAAAAATGAGCGAGATAACTTTAGAAGCCAAAAATATTAACAAATATTTTCACGACCCAACCACTGTAAAGGTGCTTTCTGATATTAATTTTTCCGTAAATAAGGGCGATTTTGTTGCTATTACGGGCAAATCTGGCTGCGGCAAATCAACGCTTTTGTATATTTTATCAACAATGGACACTGACTATGAAGGCGAACTATTGATAGATGGTGAATCAATGGTGAATCTAAAAGAACCCGAATTAGCGAAAATTCGTAATGAAAAAATCGGCTTCGTTTTTCAGTTTCATTATCTATTGGATGAATTTACGGTTTTGCAAAACGTTATGTTGCCAGGTTTGAAATTGGGTAAATATTTGGAGGCAGAAGTGGAAAGCAGAGCAATGGAGAAATTGAAGATGCTGGGGATAGACACATTAGCCTTAAAACAAGCAACTCAAATATCAGGGGGCGAAAAACAACGTGTAGCAATTGCCAGAGCATTAATCAACGACCCACACATCATCATGGGCGATGAACCTACGGGTAATTTAGACCATAAAAACAGCGAAATAGTCTTTGATGTTTTCAAAAAATTAGCTGAAGAATTTAAGCAAACGCTACTCATCGTAACCCATGACCAAGCCTTTGCCGATAGAACCCATCGAATAATTAACATGGAAGATGGCAAGATTATTAATTGATTTATTGCTAAAATCACATACTAAAATCTGAGATTCATGATTTCTATGCTGACCATTAATAAATTGAAAATGAGTGAATTATGTAAGTAATTTAAAAAATAGTGTAATACTTTTCTATCCAAATCAACTCACCTTTGTATTCAATACTAAAACACAGAATATCATGGTAGAAGTTAAGAAAGAGGGTATTTTGATGCAAAAAACCGTGCATGGTTTTGAAAATGAGTCTGTTTTGAATCCTGCTACTATTCAGGTCGAAGATAAAATTCACCTTTTTTATCGAGCCGTCAGCAAAGGCAATTATTCCAGCATCGGATATTGCAAATTGAGTGACCCGCTCACCATTGAGGAGCGTTTAGATGTCCCCATGCTTTTCCCGCAATGTGATTATGAATCTCACGGAGTGGAAGACCCTCGGATTGTGAAAATTGATGATTTATTTTATTTAACCTACACCGCCTACGATGGCGTGAATGCCTTAGGTGTGTTATCGGTTTCCAAAGATTTATTAAATTGGGAACGACAGGGAATTATTGTCTCCCAGATTACTTACAAAGAATTTAATCGGTTTGCGGGTTCCAAAGACCCTTTGAATGAGAAATATCTTAGGTATAATGAACATGAACGAATCGTTGAAAAAAAGGGAATAAAAGTCTTGTTGTGGGACAAAAATGTGATGTTTTTTCCAAGAAGAATTAACGGTAAATTATTCTTTCTGCACCGAATAAAACCTGATATTCAAATCGTTTGTGTTAATAATTTATTAGAACTTACAACAGAATTTTGGCAAAACTATTTTTTGCACTTTTCGGATAATATTGTCCTTGCCCCCAAGTACGAACACGAAGTTAGTTATGTGGGTGGCGGGTGTCCTCCAATCGAGACAAAACACGGTTGGCTAATGATTTATCACGGCGTTTGCGATACCTTGCAGGGCTACGTTTATTCGGCTTGTGCGGCTTTACTTGATTTGGAAAATCCACAAAAAGAAATTGCTCGTTTGCCTTATCCGTTGTTTAAACCAGAAAATGAATGGGAATTGACAGGGGAAGTAAATAATGTTTGTTTTCCCACGGGAACGGTCTTAGTTAATGACAAATTGTACATTTATTACGGAGCTGCCGACGAACAAGTTGCGGTGGCTTCTGTAAGTCTATCTGCACTTTTAGAAGAATTATTACAGAATATAAAAATAGAAAATCCAACCTAAATTATCAATTTTAAAAATGTAAGTTACTGATAATTAGATAATTAAAATTATCAGTAATGAATTTATATAAAATTGGTTTCAGACAATGAAAGATGAAATAAAAGTTAATCATGGCAACCGTTTGGTGATGGCAGAGCGACAAAAAAATGTTCCTCAAATCTTACCGCAAATTCTATTTATTACTTCATATCCACCTCGTGAATGTGGAATTGCCACGTATTCCCAGGATTTAATCAAGGCTTTAAATAATAAATTTGACCATACTTTTAACCTAACAATTTGTCCCATTGAGTCCGAAAATGAAAAACATATTTATACTGACGAAGTAAAATATATTCTCAATATTGATAGTCCAAAATCTTTTATCAGATTGGCTGATTCCATCAATGAAGACCCCGAAATAAAGCTGGTTATGATTCAGCATGAGTTTGGACTATTCAAAGAAAAAGACGGTGAGTTTATTCAGTTTTTGAATATAATTCTCAAACCTGTTTGTTTGGTTTTTCATACGGTATTACCGAATCCAGACATTCATTTAAAATCAAATGTTAGACAAATTTTTGAGGTTTGTGAATCTATCGTGGTGATGACCCATACTTCGGAAGAAATATTGATAAATGACTATAGTTTGGAACGGGATAAAATTACAGTTATTCCGCACGGAACACACTTGGTTTCCCATTCGGATAAGGATATTTTGAAAGAAAAATATCAATTGACGGGCAGAACGATACTCTCTACTTTTGGATTATTGAGTGCTGGAAAATGTATTGAAACCACATTGAAAGCCTTGCCCGAAATCATTAAAAATAACCCAGAAGTTTTGTTCTTGATTATCGGAAAAACGCATCCATCCGTGGTGAAACACGAAGGCGAAAAATACAGAATAATGCTTGAAGACCAAATAGAAGCGTTGCAAATTCAAGATAATGTAAAATTTATTAATGAATTTTTGCCATTACCCGACCTTCTTGAATATTTGCAACTCACTGATATATATCTGTTTACGTCCAAAGACCCCAATCAGGCAGTTAGCGGAACGTTTTCTTATGCCATGAGTTGTGGTTGTGCCATCATTTCTACGCCAATTCCACACGCCGTTGAAGTTTTGAAAAATGATGCTGGAATTATCGTTGATTTTGAGGATTCTGAACAATTGCAACTTGCTATAATTGCACTGCTCAACGAAACCGAATTAAGACAAAATATCAGCATGAAGGGCTTGCACAGAATTGTGCCTTCGGTTTGGGAAAATGCAGCCATTGCCCATGCCTTATTATTCAAAGAATTATACGAAGGACAAATGGAATTACACTATAAAGTTCCTACCATCAACCTCGACCATTTGAAAAGAATGACTACCGATGTTGGAATGATTCAATTTTCAATCATCAACCAACCCGATATTGACTCTGGATATACCTTGGACGATAACGCAAGGGCAATGGTTGCGATGTGCCAGCATTATGAATTAACAAGGGATGAAGAGGATTTAAAGTACATTGAAATCTATTATAATTTCATAGAATTTTGTGTGCAAAAGGAAGGTTATTTTTTGAATTATGTGGATGAAAATCAAGTTTTTACGGAGCAAAATTATCAAACCAACCTTTCAGATTCAAACGGAAGGGCAATTTGGGCTTTGGGATATTTGGTTTCAATGGCTGATATTTTACCAAAAGAACTAATTAATAATGCCGAATCAACGATTCAAGCTACTCTATCAAAAGTCCATACCATACATTCAACTCGTGCTATGGCTTTCATAATCAAAGGTTTATATTATCGAAATATAAAAAATAAATCAAATCAAGATATTGAATTAATCAAACAACTTGCTAATCGTTTAGTACAAATGTTTCGGCACGAAGCGGATGCCGACTGGAATTGGTTCGAGAGTTATCTTACCTACGGAAACAGCATTTTGCCAGAAGCCATGTTATGTGCATGGTCGGCAACTGGTGAACCAGTTTATCAGCAAATTGCTAAATCATCTTTTGATTTTTTACTGTCCAAAATATTTACGGAAAATAGAATAAAGGTTATTTCCAACAAAGGATGGTCGCATAAAGGAGATTGTTTAAAAACAGAAGTCATCGGTGGTGAACAACCCATTGATATTGCCTATACTATTTTGGCACTGAATAAATTTTATAACGTTTTTAAGGACGAATCATATCGACAAAAAATTGATATTGCGTTTAATTGGTTTTTGGGAAATAATCATCTCCAACAAATTATTTATAATCCCTGTACTGGCGGATGTTATGATGGGTTGGAAGATAAATATGTCAATCTCAATCAAGGGGCAGAATCAACGGTGAGCTATTTAATGGCAAGATTGACCGTGGAAAAAGCATTAAATAGTAACCTAAAAATCAAAGGTTTAAAATCAAGTATTTTAGAAACGGTTGAGGAATTTGATTTTGCCTAATACTCGGAAGATAGTTAAAAATTAAACAATAATACAGATGAAAAATAAAAAAAGTAACGCTCTCTTTAATGGCTTCTTAATGATTTTGATACTATTCTCAATCAATGCTTGTACTAAAAAAATCGCCTTTTTAACATCCTCCGTAGTTCCAGCCGCACGTGGTGATGTGAAAGTCAATAAAGACAAGAATATGAATTATGTCATACAGGTTCATATTTCGGAATTGGCAGAAGTAAGTAGGTTGAGTCCTCCCAAACAATCGTATGTGATTTGGATGGTTACAGACCAAAATATCACCAAAAATATTGGTAAAATAGACAGTAAAATGGGTGGACTCTCCAAACAATTAAGTGCTTCTTTTGAGACAGTTTCAGCCTTTAAACCCAACAAGATTTTTATAACTGCCGAAGACGATGCTAGCGTTCAATTGCCGAATTCACAAATTATACTCTCGACCGATAATTTCTAAGATTTATCGACCAACATTCTTTGATTATATTTACGACTATTTCTTTTTTGAAATCGCAGGAATAATCATTTTAACTTGGCTTTATCAGTTGATTTCAGGTAATACAAGCGATAGCGTTCACATTCTTTTATTAGTTGCTTTGAATCTCACATTGGTACAGTTATTAAGAAAAAATTTACATTAACTCATTTAAAATCAAAAGATTATGAAATCAGGAAAAATATTGGTGGGCATTATAGCGGGAGCAGTCGGTGGTGCATTATTGGGCATCTTATTTTCGCCCGAAAAGGGTTCAAGACTTAGGAGAGACATTCAATATAAAAGCGATGATTACGCCGATGATTTAAAGGATAAATTTAACGATTTTGTGGACACAATTTCAAGTGATTATAAAAAAGTTTGGCGTGAAACTGGAACAATTTTTGCTGACGGAAAAGCCAAATACGGTCATGATAAAGATAAGCAAAAGGTAGTTTAATGCCCAATTAATTTTACGTTGGTATCTTAGAAAAAACTATGTGAACCCGTGCCACCGCTTCGAGCGGCGACACGGGTTTTTCTTTACAAAAAAACCTACAATCCCATTCCAAATCTTGCATTTACCATCCATACTAATTAAGAAAAGTAATCACTTTTAACCATTATTGCAAAATCGTTCACGCATAATGGGCAACACATCAATCTCTTAGGAATGTATGATTTTGGATACAGTGATATTCTAAGTTTACCCATCTTAAAAATCAAAAATAAATGGTTGATTGTGAGTTCTTGATTCATTTGATTCAGCAGAATTTGATTCGGATGAGTCAATTGGATCCATTTCTTGATAACCAAACTCAATAGCAATCGCTTAGAGATAAATACAATGAAATCTTTTCTGTACAATGGTATCAGGATAGTGATACATTTCGTATTTTAGCTCCGCAATTTCGGCTTCTCTGAGTGATAAAGGGGCTTTTGTGTTGTTCGCAACAAAATTGCTCAATTTTAGCTATTTTAATATTTATCCCACGCAAAGTATATTCATAAATGGACAACATGATTAACCATGAGAAATAAATACCTTCTTTTTATTTTACTTTTGGTATTCCAAACAACTTTTGGACAAGAGAAAAGTTACAATTTTATCAATCTCAACAGTAAGCTCGGTTTATCATCAAATTCGGTAAATACCATTTTGAAAGATAAATATGGCTTTATGTGGTTTGGTACGGATGACGGACTCAATAAATTTGATGGACAAAATTTTATAGTTTATCGGCACAGCGAAACTGATTCCACCAGTATTGGTAGGGGAATTGTTATGGCTATGCAGGAAGATAAAAATGGAAATTTATGGATTGGAACGAATGTTACCCTATCCTTATACAATCGAAGTTTAAACAACTTTATCAATTTTGACTTTAGGAAATTCGGTTGGATTAGAAGTTTAGACACCGACCACCTCGGCAATATTTGGGTTGCTACTTACACTGGATTACACTATTTTAATCCTAAAACAAAGAAAATTGTTAGTTATAGAGCCAACCCTTCAAGGAATGACAGACTAAATTCGGATGTAATTCTTAGTGTATTCGAGGATAGTAAAAACCGAGTTTGGGTTGGAACAAATGCAGGGTTTCATTTATTGAATTCCAGAAATGGAAAATTTACCCGTTTTTTCCATGATAAAAATAATTTATATAGTATTTCTAATGGAATAGTAAGGTCAATAGTAGAAGATAAAGAGGGAAATATATGGCTTGGGACTGGGGGCGGACTTGATAAAATGAATGTAAAAACTCAAACGTTTGAAAATTTCAAAAGCGTAAAATCTGATGAGCAAACCCTGAGTGATAATAACATCTATAAAATTTCCTTCGATAAAGAGAATAAATTGTGGGTTGGTACAGAAGATGGCTTAAACATCTTTGATACAAGCAATGGTAAAACGATAAGAATTGACAAATCAACTTCTAATAATTATAGTGGAATAGGCAGTTTTGTGGGACATTCCATCCGAGATATTTACTTGGATAATTGTGGTATTTATTGGATTGGAACTAAACAGAGAGGTGTTAATAAATACGACACCAATCTGGCATTTTTCAACCATAAAAAACTCAATTACATTGACATGGAGGGGTTTAGTGCTGGTTCTGTTTTTTCATTTGCCGAAAGCCCCTCGGGTAATATTTTTATTGGTACCGATGATAAAGGGCTTAATGTTTTTGACAAAAAAACGGGATTGCTAAAATCCATTCCGTTGTTAGGTATGGAAGCCAAAAAAGGAATTATTCAAGCACTGGAACGTGTGAATAATACACTTTGGATAGGTACTTATTTGTACGGTATTTTCGTGATGGATTTATCAACCAATGGGGCAAAAAATATACATATACCAAAAAGTAATACAGACCTTGCAAATATTCCAATTAATTGTTTGCGGGCGGATAAACAAGGGAATGTTTGGATTGGAACAAATGGAAAAGGGCTTTATAAATATCAAATTAAAACGGGTGAATTACTCCATTTTAGCCAAATTTTTCATCAAAAAGAACCCAAGAATATTTTATTTACGGGCTACATCACTGCAATTGAAGAAGACCTGCAAGGGAATTTATGGATTGGTACAAATGGCGGTGGCTTGGTGATGTACAATCCAACGCAAAACATACAAGTTGCACTTAATCATGATAATAGTAATCTGCCATTAGATGTTATATTAGCGATTCATTGTAATAAATTGGGGCAAATTTGGGTGGGAGTTTTGGGCGGTGGGCTATGCTTGTACGACGCTAAAATCAAAAAATTTCAGCAGTATAGCCTAAAAAATCTATTGTCTAATGATGTTATCTATAAAATATTAGAAGATGATTTGGGTAAATTGTGGGTGAGTACCAACAAAGGGATTAGTGTGTTTGACCCGCAGAAAAAAGTATTTAAGAATTATACTTATCATAATGGCATTCAGCAAAGTAATTTTAATATCGGTGCGGGGCTAAAAACCAGTACTGGAGAAATGTATTTTGGGGGAAATGAAGGATTTAATTACTTTAATCCCAAGTCTCTCAATCAGAATAAAAATATACCCTTACTGGTATTTACCGATTTAAAAATTGGTAATAAAAGCGTAAATCCAGTCGAAAATAAAGAGATTACAGAACCCATATCCGCACTAAAAAAGATAAATCTAAGCTACAAACAGAATTTTTCTTTAGATTTTGTCGCCTTAAATTACACCTCACCACAAGAAAATCAATATACGTATATGCTTGAGGGTTTTGATAAAGAATGGACTCAAGCGGGTGCTTTAACCACCGCTGTTTATACCAACTTAGACCCCGGTGAATATAAATTTAGACTGAAAGCTAAAAGCGAAGATAGTTCGTGGCATACGCCTGAAAAAGTAATTGAAATTATTGTTCATCCTCCCTTTTGGCGTACTTATTACGCTTACGCTGTATATTTTCTGATTTTAGGGCTTACTTTTTTGACACTTCGCAGAAGAGCAATTCAGAAATTGAGAAATGAATTTGCTTTGGCACAAGAACGCCTTGAAGTAAAACACTTCATCGAAAAAGAACGCACGGAAGCTGAGCGAAAGATGGAGTTGGAGCAATTAAAAATCAAATTTTTAACCAATCTGAGCCATGAATTGAAAACGCCACTTACACTCATTTTGAATCCGATTGAAAACCTGTTATTTAAGGAAAAAAGTTCTGAAAAAGTCGATACGCTGAATTTGATAAATAGAAATGCCAAAAGGTTATTAAATATTGTAAATCAACTGTTGGATTTTCGTAAAATAGAAGAAAACGAATTGAAATTGAATATCTCGGAAGGAGATTTAGTTTCGGTTGCCAAAGAGATATTTGATTCTTTCAAGTACATATCAGACCGTAAGCATATTCACCTCGATTTTTATAGTTCTTTGATTGAGTTTCACACCGTTTTTGATAAGGATAAAGTTGAACGAATTTTGTTAAATCTGTTATCAAACGCCATTAAGTTTACGAATGAAAACGGGAAGGTTTATTTTCATATTCAACCAGATGCCGAATATGGCATTAAGTTGATTGTGGGTGATACGGGCATTGGTTTGCCAGCCGAAAAGTTAGAAAAGATATTTGATCGGTTTTATCAAGTCAATAATCAAGATAATATTCTTAATCAGGGAAGTGGCATTGGACTGTCAATTACACAAGAGTTTGTCAAACTTCACGGCGGAACAATCAGCGTAGAAAGTATTGAGGGTAGAGGAAGTATTTTTACCGTTGTAATACCTTTGCTCGAAATAAAACAAAGCGAAAATAATGAGCTTTTGATGCCAATAGAAGAAGAAATAAATCAGCCTGTGAATACTGAACAAGCATTTGTCGAAACTTCTAAAATCGAAAAGCCCATTGTATTATTGGTTGATGATAGTGAAGATATTAGAATTTATCTTAGAGAAAGTCTAAAAGACCAATACCGCATCGTAGAAGCATCTGACGGCATGAAAGGCTGGCAAAAAGCACTTTCCGCTCATCCAGAAATCATTGTGAGTGATATTAGTATGCCGAATATGGATGGAATTGCCTTGGTGAAAAAATTAAAAAATGATAATAGAACCAAGCATATTCCCGTAATATTATTAACTGTTTTGGCGGAAGAAATTGACCAATTAAAGGGTTTACAGATAGGAGCAAATGATTACCTTACAAAACCGTTCAATTTCCAATTGTTAAATCTTAAAATCAGTAATTTATTAGCACTCAATAATGTTTTTAAAAATACTTATACCAAACAAATAAGTATCGAAATCCCAGAAGTTCAATTCATGTCTGAGGATGAAAAATATTTGCTGAAAATTTCGCAATTTATCGAAGACCATATCAGCAATCCCGATTTATCAGTAATGGAACTTAGCAAAAAGATGAATACGAGTAGAGGAACCATGTATAGCAAAATTCTGAGTCTCACGGGCGAAACTCCAGTAGAATTTATCCGCTCAATCAAACTGAAAAAAGCGTTGATGCTCTTGGAAAATAGCGACATGAAAATCTCGCATATTGCTTATGAAGTAGGTTTTTCTAACCCAAATTATTTCACCAGAGCTTTCAAGGCCAAGTATGATATTTCACCTTCTGAATACATACTTTTGAAAAGAGACCCCACGAAGGGCGTGCATCATTCAGAAGAATTAATATAATACTTGAGCGTAAATAGATGCCGCAGTAAATCAAAATTACTACGGCATTTTATCTTCAGAATGTGATATATCTTTTAAAATTTAGTATTACTTTTCTTCTATAATTGATTCGTAATCAACCTTCATATCTTCCATTTTACTCCTCATTATTTCTCCTC
>JANPGQ010000038.1:0-6722 GCA_031423975.1 Cytophagales bacterium
ACCGAAGACAAAGTTTTTTACCCACAATTTATTGATAATCAAGCCGGTAGATTAGAATATTTGGCAAATTTAGATAAGAAATCTCCTTATGCACGGATGTTACAGGCTGAGGTACATTTACATACGGCTTTCGTGAGGTTGAAATTTGGGCATGAGGTAAAAGGTGCTTGGGAAATTATCAAAGCCTATAAATTATTGGAAGCCAATGCCAAGGAATTTCCAGATTTTATTCCTAATCAAAAATCATTGGGATTATTGCATATTTTGATTGGCTCAACGCCCGAAAACTATCAGTGGGTAGCCAATCTATTGGGCTTGAAAGGTAGCATCAAACAAGGGCTATCAGAACTGCAAAATTCCATTCAAAAAGACACATTTTGGGGGCAAGAATCCCAATTAATTGATTACTTGATTCACGCCTATATTCTCAGTTTTACGCCTAATAAACTCTCTGATTTTCAAGGGTTTATCAAACAAAATTCAGACAATCAACTCTTTGTTTTTTTCGGAATAACTACCTTGATGAAGGAAGGGAAAAGTGAAATGGCATTGTCAGTTTTGGAGAATCGAATTATTGATAAAGATTATCTGCCTTTTCCTTTTTTGGAATACCTCAAAGCCGAAATTTTCTTGCAAAAAGGGCAATACCAAACCGCTTCAAAATACTACCAATTTTTCCTTTCTAAATATAACGGATTCAATTTCGTAAAAGATACTTATTACAAATTATTCCTTTGCTATTGGCTTAATAATGAGGATATTAAGGCGAAATCGTTTTTAGAAAGAATACAATCAGTAGGCGAAAATATTGTAGAATCTGACAAGGCTGCCACTAAATTTTCTATTAATTTTTTAGCCCAGAAACCCGCAAAATCTATTCCCCAAAAAGGATTAATGAAAGCCCGTTTAGCATTTGATGGAGGATATTATGACAATGCTCTGTCACTGATAAATGCTTATTCAGAAAACGGTTTTGAAAATCCATCTGACCGAGCGGAATGGAATTATCGTGAAGGCAGAATTTATCAAAAAATGAATAATATCATCCAAGCAATTCCCTCATTCGAGCGAGCGATTGCACTTTCTGAAAATCAAAATTATTCTTATGGAGCAAGTTCTGCCTTGCAATTAGGCTATATTTTTCAAGGAAAAAACGAAAAACAGAAAGCAAAAAGCTATTTTGAAAAAGCTATTTCTTTCAAAAAACATGAATACAAAAATTCGGTAGATAATAAAGCGAGGGCAGCCTTGAATCAGTTATGATTAGTTTACACAGGGGTAATTTTAAAAATTTTCATTTAACCCAAAAGAAAAACCTTTTGAGCCGCCTTGCCCAATTCCGTAGTCAATTGTTAAATTGGTTTTGGCGTATTTGTTTAATTTTACCCTCAAACCCGCTCCGTATCCAATATTTATCTTTTCAAATTGATTATTATTTGGTTCGGAAAATGAAGCAAGATTTGTAAAAACTACTCCTCCTAAAAATCGTTTTTTTGTGATATTAAAACGATATTCGGTTTCAAAGTATAATGAATTTTTACCTCTGAATCTGCCTTCAACGTATCCTCGACCCGTTGAATTGTTTACATCCCAACCCGTACTTGGCAAATCAAAATAGGGTGGATTTCCCCCCAAAGTCAAGACATTATAAGTCCAAAACGCCATGACATTCCCTGATTTTCTGGAAAGAGGCACAAAATATCTCAAATCTGTTGTGATAGATTGCCAATCACTATCACTGCCCAATGCTTTCATATTGGCCCTCAATTGAATATTTGCGTAAGCACCTTCCGCTGGATTATTACTATTTAAACGACTGTCGTACTGGAAATTAGTAGAAATCCCCGCTGATTTTGATGATTCACTATAACCATATTTTTGCAAATCAGTCTCCATGATTTCTGGGTCATTGGTCTGTGAAATATCTTTGTGAATATCTACATGATAACCCACACCAACGAACGTGTTTTTCCCAACCTCTCGCATAATTACTTCGTAGATTCTTATGAGGGTATAATTTACATTGTTCAAATCCTCTAAATTAGTTTTGCTCCCTAAGCCGTAAGTAAAATTGGGATATTTGTAATATCGGAAATCGCCAAGCAGATTATACTTTTCATTATTTAACCAAATATTGGATTGAAGTGTGTTGAGGAATTGCTTGTTTTGGGTGTACATATTCAACATAGAAATCGTTGAAATTTTTGCTCCATCGCCTCTGTGGGTATAAAATGATAAGCTATTGACCACTCCCACCAAAAACCCCGATACTAAGGAATAGCCTGGATAAGCTACGGGTGTGTAGAATGGACCAAGAGATTTTTTCATGGTAGAAACTTCTTTGGCAATCGCTTTTTTGGAGGAATCGCTTTCGGCAATTTCTTTCTTCGTAAAAATCGTTCTTATATAATCCTTGATATCAACTTGTTTTGATACATCATTGACAACAGTGGTGGAATCTACTTGAGCTTTTTGTCCAAAAACTAAGGAATTTTTACTAAAAAGTAGAAGGATTGAAAAGGTCAAGATAATTTTTAAATTCAATGTATTAGCCAGTTTTGGATGATGAAACTACATCATCCAAAGTCTTCAAAATATTATGCCACGAGAATTTTGATTAATGAAATTGCTAATGGAGATAATTGAGTAAAGCGGGTACATACCTATGAAAACAGAAAAAGCCTTTCATTGCTGAAAGGCTTTTTTGTTAACCGACAAGGACTCGAACCTTGAATAACGATACCAAAAACCGGTGTGTTACCATTACACTATCGGTCAATCTGCTTTCCTTAGATTTTAGGTCGTTTGGAAAAGTGATACAAAAGTACGCTTTTTAAGATAATCAGTCAAGTTTATTAATGAAAAAAATCAAAAAAAATGAATCAAAATTCGTAAGTGCCTGATTTTTTGATGAGTTACGATGATGATTAAATTCCTGCGGTTTCTACTTCTGAATTAATCTTTTTCACCAAACCTTGCAAAACCTTGCCTGGTCCACATTCTACAAAAACTGTTGCTCCGTCGGCAATCATATTTTGAACTGATTGCGTCCAACGAACCGCTCCCGTAAGTTGTGAGATTAGATTTGCCTTAATTGTTTCAACTTCTGTGGAAGGTTGGGCATTTACGTTTTGGTAAATTGGGCAAGATGGCGTTGAGAAAGTTGTATTTTCTATCGCTGCCGCCAATTCCTCACGGGCGGGTGCCATCAAAGGCGAGTGGAATGCACCACCTACGGGCAAAGGCAAAACACGCTTCGCTCCTGCTTCTTTGAGTTTTTCTCCTGCTTTGGCTACGCCTTCATTTGAACCCGAAATTACTACTTGACCAGGGCAATTATAGTTTGCTGCTACTACAATTTCATCGGTAATTGAGGCACAAATTTCTTCAATAACGTTATCTGCCAAGTTCAAAACTGCTGCCATTGTTGATGGATTTGCTTCACAGGCTTTTTGCATAGCTAAAGCACGGGCAGAAACCAACCGTAAGCCATCTTCAAAGGTTAATGCACCCACTGAAACTAAGGCAGAGAATTCGCCCAAAGAATGACCCGCTACCATATCTGGCTGAAAATTAGGGGTTTCTTTTGCTAAAATAACTGAATGGAGAAAAATAGCAGGTTGAGTTACTTTGGTTTGTTTGAGTTCTTCGTCTGTTCCTTCAAACATAATATCGGTGATTCGGAAGCCCAAAATATCATTAGCTTGCTCGAAAAGAGCTTTGGCAGTGGCTGAAGTGTCATAAAGGTCTTTGCCCATTCCTTTGAATTGAGAACCCTGACCTGGAAAAACGTATGCTTTCATTTACAATTGTGATTTAGTGAATGAGTGATTTAGTGAATTTTACTCAACCAATCAATGGCAAAATTAACCAAATGGCAATCACATACCAAAACTGCTCACAAAAATCTTTCCCTTAACTCAGGCGTAGGCATACGGCAAGTTTCGGTTTTACCGAAGATTCTATAACGATTTTTGGCAATAATATCGTAGAAAAAATCAAGGATAAACGCTGGAAGAATACCGAAGACCGCAAGATATTTCCAAGCCCCAGAAAGATGTTTTGTAATCTCAATGGCGGCTTCCGATTTTTGGTATAATTGGTTATTTTTTAGCAAGATAACAGAATCAAAGTCTTTTGTATTTTTATTAAATTGCTTCAAAACACTTTGCCCTAATTCAGATTGAAGTGGTACAAATTTAAAGTTTTTTTCGGGGTCATGGTCGATAATAAAATTGATGGATGAATTGCAGAAATTACAAACTCCGTCAAAGAGGATGAGTTGGGTATTTTGAGAAACAGATTTTGTTGATGGCATCATGATATTTCAATTTGAGAATTAAATACAGAACAATTTTTAAAAAATAATAATTTCTACCGCAAGAAAATATTTTAAAAGGCATCCAATAAAATGAGCGTACAAGTCGTTGCTTATTTATATCCACTAAAACTCTTTAAATAATGATAAGAATTGTACGCAAAATTAACTTTCCACTCAATCGTACAAAACTTCTTATCCATTATGAAACACAACGTCAGATTATCCTCAACTCTTTTTGTTGCCCTTTGCTCTTGCTTAATTTTTGCTTGTCAAAAAAATGACGCTAATGAAACCATTACGCCAGCTACCACCGAAGACAGTCAAGCTCGATTAGCCGCTTTTGCGAATAGTCCTGCCGATAATCCCTCGAGTGCTTCCAAAATTGCATTGGGCAAAATGCTATTTTATGACCCAATATTATCGGGTAAAAAAGACGTAGCTTGTGCTACTTGCCACCACCCAAGTACGGGTTACTCAGACGGATTAGACCTATCAATTGGCGTAAATGCCACGGGTTTTGGCAGTAATAGGCATTTTCTAAGCCCCAATACCATTGCATTTGTAAAGCGAAACTCGCAGACCATTCTCAATACGGCTTTTAATGGCATGAATGCCGCTGGTGTTTATAATCCTTTAATCGCACCCATGTTTTGGGATAATAGAACACAAAGCCTTGAAAATCAATCGGCTGGCCCCATTGCTACTTTGGAGGAAATGCGTGGTAGCGCTTATTCTGAGGCGGTGGCTTTGGATAGTGTGGTGACTCGGTTGAAAAATATTGCAGAATATCGAACGCTTTTTCAAACTGCTTTTGGCAATGCCCAATCAATTACAACTGCCAATTTGGGTAAGGCTTTGGCATCATTTGAACGAACCTTAATCACTGCAAATTCACCCTACGACCGCTTTCAGAATGGCGATAAATCGGCTCTTACGGCACAACAAATTCAGGGAATGCAGTCATTTAGAGATGCGGGATGTGCGGCGTGTCATTCGGGAGATATGTTTTCAGATTATCAACTTCATGTACTTTCTGTGCCAGATAATGCCAAAAATAAGGTTTCGGATGCAGGAGCAAATAATACTTACGCTTTCAGAACGGCGAGTTTACGGAATCTACAATTTACCGCTCCATTTATGCACAGCGGTGTTTTTCAAGACTTGAATCAGATTTTGCAATTTTATGGAAGGATAGCCGGCGGAAATTCTCAGAATCTAAATGTGAATATTCGCCAAGTAGATGCCAGAATCAGGCAGGTAAGAATGGGGGGAAGGCAACAAGAAATCATTGCCTTTATCAATGCCCTTTCGGATAATAGTTTTGATAAAACAATTCCTGTGAGAGTACCGAGCGGATTGAATGTTGGGGGAAATATTCGGTAATTATAGAACACGGATCGAATGGATTATACACGGATTTTTTATATTTATTATCCGTGTATAATCCGTTCAATGCGTGTTCCCATCTAATATTTCTCCCCCACAAAATTCTTTAACGTTCCAATGCCTTCAATGGTAATGTTGATTTCGTCTCCGATGGCTAAGGTAAAACCGTTGGGCGGTACAATGCCAGTTCCCGTCATTAAGTATGCACCATGTGGGAAAGACATTTCTCTGAATAAATATTCTGCCAATTCATCAAAACTTCTTTTGATGCGATTGATAGAAATATCTCCTTCAAAAACCAGTTCGTTGTTTCTCAAAATCTCAATTAAAATTTGGGTATCGGGGTCAATTTTTCCCTTTGGAACGTATAAACAAGGTCCGATGGCAGCGGCTTTATCGTAGCTTTTGGCTTGGGGCAAATACAGGGGATTTTCGCCTTCAATATCCCTCGAACTCATATCATTTCCGATGGTATATCCGACAATTTTACCGCTTGAAGTGATAAAAAGTGTTAGTTCGGGTTCGGGAACATTCCAACCTGAGTCTTTACGAATACGCACCTCCTCGCCCGTGCCTACGCAACGACTGGCAGAAGATTTGAAAAACAATTCAGGACGTTCAGCTTCATAAACCCGTGCATAGAAATCTGCTCCACCCGAATCTTGTGACTCCTCCATCCGAGCCTCACGGCTACGCATATAGGTTACACCCGAAGCCCAAATTTCTTGATGACCGATTGGTGCATGAATACCCTCATAATCCCACAGAATTTCGTTAAGTGTCTGAATTTCAGAGGCTATGACTTCATAAAGATTATCTTGATTGACATAATAATCCCAATCTTTTTCCTGAGAAAGATAGACTTTATCATCAGACTGAATAATGATTCCTTGGGTGGTTTTGTATAATTTCATGTATAATTATTTTACGGAAAGACATACTAATTTAATACAAACTCATTTTTGAAATAAACCCACCTAAGAAGTTTACCAAACTTAGGTGGGTCTTGAATATC
>JANPGQ010000039.1:0-4289 GCA_031423975.1 Cytophagales bacterium
AAGAGGCAAGTTCAAAAGGCAGGAGTGATTTGGTTTTGGAAACAAATAACAACATTTACATATTTGAGTTCAAATTAAATCATAATGCAGAAGTAGCCATTAACCAAATAATGGAGAAACCCCAACCCAACCCATCTATAATCAGCTGTAAGAAACCAGCTCTCGTTGGAATAAATTTTAAAAACAGAGTGTTGGATGATTGGAAAATTAAGCAGATTAAATAACAAGGGTGTTAAGTAACTGCTATAAAATTTCAATTTATATTATTGAAATCATTTAAGGGAATTGCTCGTATTTCACTTTTTTATATTGATTAAGTGTAGCAAAATATTATACAAAACTTATCACTTACCCGTTAAAACAAAGTGTTTTTCAGCTACTTCCATGATTTTTGATTTAGTAAAATATACTGGAAAATAGCCTCCTGCTCCCCAAAGATTAAACAAATCGCTATAATGTGGAGAGCGTGGGTCGCCCGATTGTCCTGGGTTATTGATTCCCAATGTTCTGTCCCAATTTTCAGTATCAACCAAAATCCTAAACGATGCCCCGTGCGATTGGTTCAAATTATTACTTGTTGCATTGACTGTCTCTCCATAGCCACCTCTCGGAATCGGTCCAAGATTGATTTTGTTTTTCAACAATGGGTCAGTTACCCAAGCCGAAAGTGGATGCGTAAGTGAAATATGTTTGTTGGTGGCTTGGCCATATTGCCATTTACTGATATCCTTTCCAAGACGAATATTTAATGAATCAACCGCATTTTTAAAACAGTATACCAAGATAGAATCTCTTTTTGCTAAAGGATTTTTTCCAAAAAATGAGGGAGGTGTTACTAACCAATCGGTTAATCGCTTGGTCGGAACGGTTTTCATGTACTTTCTGGCATTTTCGGCAACCGCCAAAGTATGCACTGCTCTTTGCAGTTGATTTTCCCAAGCCACGTACAAAGTAGCTTCGGTAGATTCTGGATTTAATTCATAAGATTTCCAATTACTAAGGTTATTTTTATGGGAATTATAAGCATTTTCTGCCATTTTTACTTGATTCAATAATGGTACAAGTGTGCGGGCCGTGATAGAAACGTAATCATTTTGTAACAGCGAAAAGGTTTCTAAATTATGTTTTTTACCAGATTTCAATACTTCCTCTATTCGATTTGCCCGTACAGGATTTGCCCATTTCCAACCAATTGCATTTCGATTGGGAAACTTTGCAGGAGTTAAATTATTGTTTGCCGTCACCACAAAGCCTTCGTCTGGGTCATATTTGTTAGGTAATAAATCTATGGGTAGATAGCCCCCCCACTCGTAGCGTCCGTCACCGGGAACGGGTACCAAACCTGACCAATTTTTACGAATCGGCGAAAGCCCAACAGCTTGCCATCCGATATGTCCAGCCTTGTCTGCCCAAATCATATTTTCTCCAGGAATACGGCTAAAAGTACAGGCTTGTCTAAATTCTTGCCAATTTTTTGCCTGATTCATCCGTAAACTTGCCAGATAAGGCGAACAACCAACTTCTTGCCAACCAGCCCGAACGGCATATAAATGGTTGTTTTGAGCATCTTGAAAAACGACTGGCCCATGTCTCGTAAATTTTAGTTGTACAATCTTTGCCGTTTGGTCTTTTATTCGAATAGTATCTGTGATTATTTTCAAGTTTTCCCAAATACCTTTGTATTTATACTGATTGGGATTTTGAGCATTGGTTTCATAGACGTATAAGTCTTCGTTATCGGTCTCAAAAATTGTCAATCCCCACGCCCCAAAATCATTATGACCGATTGATATGCCTGGCAAAGTTGGTTCTCCCCCACCAATCACATTCCAACCTGGGGCATTTAGATGCACCCAATATCGTAAGCAGGGTACACCTTGCGCTCTATGAGGGTCATTTGCCAACATCGGATAGCCACTTTCTGCCATTTTTCCAGAGATAATCCAGTTATTTGACCCAACGTTTTCCTTTTCTTCTTTGTACCAATCGTCAAAATTGTTTAAAAGACCTATACCAGTATTTTTGATAGGAAATTTTAATGGTGCACGGAATGCTTGATAATATTCCAAAATATTGTCGAACAAAACATCATTATCTAATATTTTGTCTAAAGCCAAATTAGGTTCTGTCTCTGAATTTTTAGGATGAAACCATGATAATTCACGCACTTTGTCAGCCCCTAAAAGTTTCACCAAACGTGCATTGGAGATTTCTTCTTCAATATTTCCTAAAAGTCCTTGATGACGACTAATCACAATTTCAGAAGTCCAGAAATCGGGAAGGGTATTCAGTAGTTTAAATTCAAAAGGGAGTTCATCGGGCTTTTGACGAGCTTCACCAATGTAGGTATTGATTCCTTCTACAAATGCCTCAATAATTTGTTTGCTTCTTGGATGATAATGCTTTAATTCAGCGGTCAAATTCCCTCTGAATTTAAATAATCTTGTACCAATATCTCGCTTAAGTTCACTTTCTCCGAGAAGTTCTGCCATGGTACCTGTCGCTTGTCTTCGCCACATTTCGAGTTGAAATAGTCTATCGGATGCAGCCATGTATCCTTGTGCAACAAATAAATCATGCTCATTTTTAGCATAAATATGCGATATTCCCCAAGTATCCTTAAAGACTTCAACGGACTGTTTTAAACCTTTAATTTTGAGATTTTGAGAAAAACCAAATGAAGTTAAAATTAATAAATAGACAAAAATGGAGAGTTTTTTCATGGAAATTTTAATAATTTAAATCATTTAATAATTAAGGATTGATTCACCCTAAAGAGGCCTCTATTAATCAGAATAATCATCCCTTCTTTAAAAATTCCTTCAATTTCCGACAAAACTCGTGCGACTGAAGAACTAATTATTTTCTTATTACCTGTCATTTTTTGAAAGCAAATTCAACACTTCGGTATTCAACATTTCATGCGTACCTTCAAAAATAGTTAAGCTAATTTTCTGGGAGGTTTTTTGGTACAAAATTGCTCTATCTCCTAATGGTCTGTACGACTTTTTGTTTGGAAATGACTGAGTTTTAGTCAAGATTATCTTATCGTTCTCTGAAATGAATTTTTCAGTATCAGGCTCCTTGGCATCAACCAAAAGTTTATTATAAAAATCAATGGATTGCGAAATCGGTACCGAACCTGTGTATCCATCATGTATACCAGCAAAGATTTGTAAGCTACTATTCCTGCGTTTTTTTACGGGTGTTATCCAATACAATGGCGAACGGTCTCGTGCTTTATTTTCGTCAATTCTTTCTCCAGAATCGGTACATTTGAGGATTTCTGCCGCATATTTGTTTTTTCGCTCAACAGATTCACGATACCACGCCGATAAATCTGAAATAGATGCCCAAGCTGAAAATCCACGAATTTTATGTCGAGATTTCATATACATAGCCAATGTTGCGTAGCCACCACCACTGACACCAGCCACGTAAATTTGGGTTAAATCGACATTCAAATTATTAATTGCCCAATCAATGGCTTCGTCAATATCACCAATTACAAACTCGCTACAACAGGCTTTTGCATGATTGTTTACCCCTCTAAAATTGGGGAATATGTAGTTCCAATTTTTATTTTTTGATTCTGGCGCTAAAAAAGCCGTTTTCAAGGAGTCTACAGCATTAGACCACGAATGAAGCTGAACAACCAGAGGTCTTGGCTTCGATTGAGTAGATTTGTAATAATAAAAAACTTGCACATTAGCATCAATGCGTGATTTGATACTGTCTTTTTTAAGAAAATCAGGTCGTTGAAAATTAGGAATATTCTGCGCAAATATTAAAAAACTATGTAAAAATAAAAGGATAATTATGGCTACTTTTTTCATTTTTTCTCTTTTTTGGTGGTCAAAATTGATTTTTTTTGATAATTATGAAGATAATTTCCATCTATTTTTAGTTTACGATAATCGTTACTTTATAAAAATGGACTTCGGTAACATAGCGTGTACGCCTACGTTCCCATCCACCAATTGCGTAATATTGACATCTACTGCAACACTACATAGCATATATGCCTCAGATTTGCTTAAGTGTTTTTCTTCCATTAAGTATTGTATCATTTCTCTAACGGCAATATGTGTTGCGGCATTCAAATCTCTATCGCAACCCATCGCAATGATATGCGTTTGGGTTTCTGCTCTTGGCCAACGCAGGCTTTTACCTTTATGTAGAATAAACTGCATTTTACCAATCAAAGATGTTTCAATAGCAGTGATATCTACCTCACCATTGCCTTGGGCAGCGTGACCATCACCAACTTCAAACAAAGCTCCTTTTAC
>JANPGQ010000040.1:0-5770 GCA_031423975.1 Cytophagales bacterium
GGTAATGGTAATTTATAACTGATTTATTATTTTTGTGTTTTCAATTTTATTCCAAATAAAGATGGTTACTACAAAACATAAATGTAAAGGTTGTCAAAGTGAGAACATTGTATTAAATGGTAAAAACCGTAGTGGTTCTCAGACTTACAAATGTAACGATTGTGGCAGTTGCAGGGTCTTATTTAGTGTCAAAAAGACTGCAACTATTGACTTGGAAACCTTATCAAAAACCTACGAAGAAAGGAATAGCCTTCGTTCGACAGGTCGTATTTTTGAAATTAGCCACATCACAGTTTTGAATTTATTAAAAAAAAAGCAAAATCATTAGCTGATTTTAAAACAACTATATTACCGACACAAGACAATCAAGCTATCTTAGAAGTTGATGAAATATTTTCATTTATCTTATTGAAAATCAATCATATACGAATCTGGATTGCTCAAAATAGAGGTAATCGCCAAATTGTTTCATTTTTTATTGGAGATGGTTCAATGGAGTCTTGCAAACGCTTGTGGCGTAAACTACCCTATGAATACCTCAGGTGCAATAGCTTTAGCGATTTTTGGCGATCTTATAACTGTATTCCGACTAAGACTCATCAAAAAGTAGGAAAAGAGACAGGGGAAACTGCCCACGTTGAACGACTTAATAATACTATAAGACAAAGATTTAGCAGATTGGTTAGAAAATCTCTGTCGTTTTCTAAGAAAGAATATATGCTAAATCTACATTTTAAATTATGGGCATTTTATTACAATCAAAATTGTATCAGTTAAAAATTACCATTACCCCCTCGCTATTGATGAGATGGCATAATTCAATTACCCTGTAACTAATTTACAATCTTAAACTGCACTCTTCTATTTTTTGCTTTATTTTCGTCCGTATCATTCGCTACTAAAGGTTGAGTTTCGCCGTAGCCTTTGGGAATCATTCTTTCAGTTTTAATGCCTTTGCTTGCTAAATAATCTACTACTGATTTTGCTCTTTTGTCGGAAAGTTTGAGGTTATAATCGTCATTACCCACATCATCTGTATGGGCTGAAATCTCACATTTTACGTTTGGACTATCTTCCAACATTTTTATCAAACGGTCTAATTCCTCGAAAGAATCAGGTTTTAGTTCGGCTTTGGCAGTTTCAAAAGTGATGTCGTTTAACTGAACTACTACATCCTTTTTCAAAGCTGCCAACGGAATTCGCTTCGTTCTGTCTTTATAAGCATCGCTGGAATCAGGTTTAAATCCTCGGGCAAAAAAGCCATAACCCGCTGCACCCGCCGAGAATTTATAAGCAATATTCATTTTCAAATCTGCCTTTGCCATATCCCCTTCCACCGTTACGGCAACTGGCGTTTTGGTTTCGGTTTCCATAATTCTCACCTTGGGTTCTTTCAAAATGGCTTTAGTTTCTTTGTCTAATAACTGAAACTGAAAGGGTAATTTCGTGGGTACTAATTCTACATTTTGCGTAATTTCTGAACTCTCTTTGGCTTGTGTCAAATCAACTACACCATTATAAGGAAGGTATTCTGGATAATTTACGATGAAATTGTACTTCGTTCCCACTCGCAAAACCACGATGTATTTCCCATCATCGCCGATGGCAGAAATATTGGGTTTTTCTTTGGGATTACTTGATTTGATGGTCAGTTTAGTTTTGATGGATTTTTTCGTAATAGCATCTTGAATTACCCCTGAAATGGTCAGGAGCTTATATTTTCGGTATTTATCGGGTATGGTTACGGTATAAATATCACCCGTATGTTGATAATACATCAAGTCACCAGTGGCTGAAACTGAGGCAAATTGGTCAGCCTCTTCGGTGTTGATATATTCCAAATTCACGGGGTCAGTCCACGAACCATCATCTTCTTGAATGGATTGATAAAGGTCAAAACTGCCTACGCCATCTTTTCTGACCGAACTAAAAATCAAAGTTCGCCCATCTGCCATAATTCTTGGCGATTTTTCACAATCCATATTCACGGGGGCGGGCAGTTTTTCAGCTACACCCCACGAGCCATCTTCTTGTTTATTAGACATCCAAATCGTATAGCAAGTCTCTTTATCTTTGCGTTTTGAAAAATTATCACGGATGAAAAATAACCGTTTCCCATCGGCAGAAATCGAAGGAAAACCTTCGTAACGAGCCGTATTTATGTTATCACCCAATGATTTGGGAGTTGTCCAATCTTTGCCGTCCCAATTGGAAGAATACAAATCCATATCGCCTTTTCCAGTATCAAAAGAAGCAAAAAAGTAGAGTGTTTTTCCATCATAACTAATTGAAGGACCGCCGATTAGGTCATTATCTTTACCTTGTGAATTAATGGGAATAATTGGCTTGGGGGCAAGCCATCTTTTCTTGTCATTCTTGGTTGAATAATACAATTCCCATTTACCATTTGGACCTCTGTCAGTCTCAAAAATGAGCAAATTATTGTCGGCACTGATGGAAGGTGCGTACTCGGTAAACTGTTCGGTGTTTACGGGAGCACCCACTGAACGACGTATTTGAGCAAAGCTATTATGGTAAATTGCTATGCTAAAAATTAATAGCGGTAGTATTATTTTTTTCATTGAAATTAATATTGAGATATGTTGATAAATATCGGTTACTAAGATAATTATTCCCTTTTGATAAAACACTCTTTTGCAAATGTTTTACTCTATGATACGTTATCTTTGCAGAACACTTTCTTTTATAATAATGAAAATATTATCATTTATATTATTTTGCTTGTTTTCACATATTGCATTTGGACAATTTATCGAAAACATTTCCTTTACCGAACTCCCCCAAGATTTTCAATTATTTCCTCGTGATGCTAATAGAAATACCTTCGTTCCCATTAAAGGAACAGTTTTGAACCGTTGGAAGACCGTTTCGGTAGTTGTTTTCCGTGAGGGAAAAATTTATACTTATCAAAAAGTTAAAACGAATTCGCCAAGCAATAATTTTGCTTTAAATCCTACCATCAAAGCCGAAAAAGCTGAATATAGTATTAGAATTTATGCCTCTGATAATGACAAAGATTCTACTTTTATTATCGAAAAAAAGAATATTGTAGCAGGCGATTTTTATGTGATTTATGGCGATTCAAATGCCGATACGCAAGGTGTAGTTACGTACTATCCTACTAACAAATATATCCGCACTTTTGGAACGTATAACCATGATGTTCAGACAGTTGGCTATTTAGGAAAAGACACTTTATGGTCAATAAATGAGAATTATTTTTTACCCAAAGTAGGGGCTTGGGGGAGTTATTTGCAAGAAATTATTGCCAGTCGTTACGATATACCCGTATGTATTATCACGGGTGGTGGTCCGGGAATGCACATTGATTTACTTGCCGACCGTGCCACTAATCCCTTTGTAACTGGTGGTTTGTATAATACTTTTGCTTATCGAGTAAAAAAATCAGGATTGATTGACCATATCAAAGGTTTTTTCTTTTGGCACGGCGTTTATGAATTGTTTAGCAAAACTGATGCCGTGGCCTATGATAAAAAACTGAGAAAATTGATGGGCTTTTTTCAACAAGATTTTCCTAATACCAAACAATTCTACATTTTTCAGAGCGATATAGTAAGATTTAGTCTTACAGAAGCAGGAGCGGATATTCGTGAGTCTGAGCGTTATATGGCAAGCCTTTTTCCACAAACTACTCCTTTTAGTGCTATTGGTTTGAAAGGTTCTGATGGTGTTCATTATACATTGGATGGTTATAAGAAATTAGCTGAAGAAATGTTACAAATGGTAGAACCACAGTTTTATGGAAAACCACAAAATCTAAACGCATTTTCACCCAATATTCAGAAGATTTTTTATACGGATGCCTCCCATAAGACGATAAAAATGGTTTTTCAAGAAGGGCAAAATATTGTTTTGGGTAATGATACTACAGTGTATGCAAATGGAAATAGTTTAAATTTAAGTTTGAAAAAATATTTTTACCCTAATAAAAATTATTCACAAAATATTGATATACAGTCTATTACAGCCAATAATAATACAGTCTTAATTCAAGCTAATAATTCAATAAATGCCAAAACGATTTCATATCTACCCCCTTATCATGCCCAATATACTCTTGATTTTCCTGTTTTTATAGGGCCATTTATCAAGAATACTTTGGGAGAAAGAAGCCTCTCTTTTGCAGACATAAAAGTTAAAGAACCGATTCAAATCATCACTAATTTAGCCTCAAAAAGCACAACAAGCGAAATAAAATTGACTTGGACTAAACCTAATATTCCCTCAAATGCTCAACTAATTTTAGAACGGAAAGCCGAAAAAGAAGTGGATTTTAGAAAAATTATTGTGCTAAAAAATGATGTTGCTGAGTTTCAAGATGCGTATTTACAAAATGGAACTTCATACAGTTATCGTTTCAAAATATTGGCGGATTCATCTGAATCTGACTACGCCCAAATTGTGGCGAGTACGTTGGTAGCTTTGGCAAAACCAAGTATAAAAACTACCGTTTTGTACAATAATAAAGTACAAGTAGATTGGACAATTCCTGGGGGAACCGAGAAATTTCAAGTCTCGTGGAAACAAACATCTCTAAATTTATACACGGTTTTAACAGTTTCTAATTCCAGTAATAATCTAATTTTAGATGGATTAAAACCTGGTGAAAAATATACTTTCAGAATTGATGCTTTTCGTACTTTGACCAATGAAACAACTGCGGATTCTGTAAACGTTACGATGCCTTCTTTATTAGTAAAACCTGAATTATCAACTATGGTTTTGTTCTATAATTCCTTAAAAATCAATTGGAAAAGTATTTCAGGAGCTACTTCCTATATTTTAGAAAGGAAAACAGGCACGGATGATTTCAAGCAAATTGCTACGCTTGATGCTAAGGTTACGGAATGGTTAGAAAAAGAATTGAAAGAAAACACTATTTATACTTACCGTTTAAAGGCTTTTGGCGATAAAACCGAATCTGTGGAAAGTACCATTTCTGCCACTACGTCATCGGTATTAGCCACGCCCGAAATAATGGCCGACCAAATAACGCATGATAGAGTAAGATTGAAATGGAAAATAATCCCGAATGCCACAAAATACGTATTGGAACGTCAGGCAGAGGGAGAGACTGCATTTACGAAAGTTTTAGAAGCAAATACTCTTTTTGAGGCTATTGATGTACAGTTAAAAAGTAATCAAAAATACACCTATCGCTTGAAGGCATTTAGTGATGTTTCTGAGTCGGCTTATGGAATGATTGAGGTGAAAACTTTAACTATTTTGGCAAATCAATATGATGAAAATGCTATTTTTAAAGTATTTCCAAATCCAGCGAAAGACAAACTTACCATCTCATTTCCAGAGTCTTTCACGGGAGATATAACTATTGTGGATTTGTTAGGAAGAAGTTTTTTAGAGGTAAAAGTTATGAAGCAAAAATCAGTTACGATGTGTGTTTCGAATTTACAAAAAGGCGTTTATTTTGTAGTAATTAAAGAGAATGAAGGGGTTTATAGTCAGAAGTTTTTGGTGGAATGATAGATAGTATGCCACTATAGCAGCCCAAATCTTTGCCATGTAAAAACAAGCTACACGGCGAAAATTGGGCTGCTTGAGTGCATTGCTAAATTGTCCAATCAATTCCCTTTTTCAAAAGTTCCAAAGTCTTTTCTTCTTCTGAACCTGCCTCGGCTTTGTAATCGTAAACCCAATTGGCTACGGGTGGCATTGACATTAAAATTGACTCCGTTCTGCCATTGGTTTCTAAGCCAAATTTTGTTCC
>JANPGQ010000041.1:0-6374 GCA_031423975.1 Cytophagales bacterium
ATCGTTTACGGACGGAGATACCAAATTTAATAAAGCAGGAGTAACTTATATCACGGGTCCTTATGATGATTATGCCCTTTCGAGAGGCGTGGAATTGAAGGAACAACACGGTGGAACAGTTACAGTATTGAACGTCGGAGAAGCTGATTCTGAGCAAGTTATCCGTAAATGTTTAGCAATCGGGGCAGATGATGCCATCCGTGTAAACTGTGAGCCAAAAGATTCTTATTTTACGGCAGTCCAAATTGCAACCATTGCAGCCGAAGAGAAATATGACCTAATTTTGATGGGTCGTGAATCAATTGACTTCAACAGTGGCGTGGTGCATGGATTGGTTGGTGAGATGTTGGGGATTCCTTCATTATCGCCCGTGATGAAATTGGAAATTGAGGGAAATACCGCTAAAATCACTCGTGAAATTGATGGTGGAAAAGAAGACATTGAAGCAACATTACCCTTAGTATTAGGTTGTCAAGAACCAATCGCAGAATGGAAAATTCCAAATATGCGTGGTATCATGACGGCAAGAACAAAGCCTTTGAAAATTGTTGAGCCAGTTGGCGAAGACATGACTTTTACCGAAAAATATACCCTTCCTGCCGCAAAAGGAGCTTGTAAGATGATTTTGGCAGAAAACGCCGAAGAATTAATCGCTTTATTGAAAAACGAAGCGAAAGTATTGTAATAATCGGTAAACGGTGAAGGATAAACGGTAAACGGATTTTATGTCCATTTTTCTGTTCACCATTTACCGTTCACCCTTAACAGAAATAAAAAAATGTCAGTAATAATATTCACAGAAATAGATAATGGAGTGTTGAAAAAATCATCACTCGAAGCCGTTTATTATGGGGCTGAGGTCGCCAAAATGAAGGGTACTACTGCCACAGTTTTAGTCATTGGCACAGCCACAGATGACGAATTAGCCAAAGCAGGCAATTATGGAGCAACAAAAGTGCTTCACGCCAATGATGCACGGTTGGCTACGGATAATATTCAAGCGTATTCTGATGTGTTAGCATCGGCAGTAGCACAAGAAGGTGCTGAAATTGTTATTTTGTCAAAATCTTCTTTGGGAGATGCCGTTGCGGCTCGTGTGGCAGGAAAGCTAAAGGCATCAATTGTAGCCAACGTTACCGAATTACCAAATCTTTCAAGCGGTTTCAAAGTTACCCGTAGCATTTATACAGGAAAGGCTTTTGCAACGGTAGAAATGAAAGGTGATAAAAAAATTATCGCCATCAAAAAAAATGCTGTTAAAGTGGTTGAAACAAGTAATTTAGCCAGTGTTGAAGCATTTACGCCTACTTTGAGTGATTCAGATTTTGCCGTGAAAGTTACAGGAACTCACAAAGCATCAGGCAAAATCTTGTTGCCTGAAGCAGATTTAGTGGTATCGGCAGGTCGTGGTTTCAAAGGACCCGAAAACTGGGGAATCGTGGAAGATCTTGCTGATGCTCTGGGTGCGGCTACGGCTTGTTCAAAACCAGTTTCAGACCTTGACTGGAGACCTCACTCTGAACACGTTGGACAAACTGGAATCAAGGTTTCTCCAAATTTGTATATCGCTTGTGGTATTTCTGGAGCAATTCAACATTTAGCAGGTGTCAATTCGTCAAAAGTTATCGTAGTAATCAATAAAGACCCCGAAGCCCCATTCTTCAAAGCCGCAGATTATGGCATTGTGGGTGATGTATTTGATGTGTTGCCACGTTTGACAGCAGCGGTTAAGGCATTATAAGAAAAAATATTTCATTAGTAATCTAAAAGACTCGTAAAATCTGTTTTATGAGTCTTTTTCTTTTGAATGAATTGAAAGAAAACTTTTTTAAAATTTTTAAGGTTTATATCTTTGTTAGCTGTTAGTAATAAGGTGCTACCTCATTGCTCATTGTTAACAAAAGCTCATTAAAAATTACAACAACAAAGTGGATAAAATAAAATTAGAGATATTAGGGTTGTCACCGAGTTCATCACAGACAGGCTCATTTGCCTTGGTTTTAGGTGAAGAGTACGGTCCAAGACGATTGCCCATCATTATTGGAATGTTTGAGGCACAAGCCATAGCTATTGAAATAGAGAAAATCGAACCCAATAGGCCTATGACACATGATTTATTCAAGTCATTTGCTCGTACATTTCATTATACTGTTACAGAGATTTCTATTACTGACATTAAAGAAGGCGTATTTTTTGCCAAAATTCATTGCTCAGATGGTATCAAAGATACGTATGTTGATTCTCGCCCTTCAGATGCCATTGCCATTGGTTTACGCTTCAATGTGCCTATATACACGTATGAAAATGTACTTTCGGAAGCAGGAATTTCAATCAATGAAGCAGGGAAAGATGATTTATTAGATGATATTGAAGAGGACGTGAAACCACAAAAATCTTTTGGCGAATTACTGAAAGAAAATCCAGTGGATGTATTGAATACGATGCTAAAAGAAGCTCTCAACAATGAAGAGTACGAAAAGGCTGCCAAAATTCGAGATGAAATTGACCGAAGAAATTAAGAGCTAATTGACAATTGATAATTAACAGTTAAATTTCTCAACTCAACAATACGATTCTAAAAAATCAAAAAAGCCAACTTATAGATGTTGGCTTTTTTGTTAAAAAGCGTTAAGTTAGATTTTAATAGAGTAAAAAATGCTATTTTTGTAAATCAAGTCCATTAAAATTATTAATTGATAATTATCAAAGTTAATTAAAAGGAATGTCTAAATTCAAAAAATTAGGTAGTACCCCAAATGCAATGGTCATCATCAGTTTGACAATTGCCCTGTTCTTGATTGGACTCTGTGGTCTATTAACCCTAAATGCCCGCAAGTTAGCCGAATTAGTAAAACAGAATGTAGAAGTTCAAATTTACTTGGATAATGACTTGACGACAAGCCATTTAGACTCCATTTTCAAATTAGTAGCTAAACGTGAATTTGTCTTGAAAAAAGATAATTCACCGCAAATTAATTTTGTTTCTAAAGAAGTTGCTGCAAAACAATTCATCGAAGAATCTGGGGAAGATTATCGTAAATTATTAGGTAATAATAACCCTCTGAGAAATCTTTATTCTGTAAAAATTAAGGAGGAATATTTTAATGAGATAAGATTAAAGGAAATTAAGTCAGATTTAGAAAAAATTTCGGGCGTTCATGAAGTGGCATATATCGAAAATTTTGTGGATGAGGTCAATAAAAATATTTCAAAAATATATCTAATACTCTCCGTTTTCGTAGTTTTATTATTAGCAATAATTGTGATTTTAGTAAATAATACCATCAAATTATCACTTTATTCTCAACGATTTTTGATTAGAAGTATGCAATTAGTAGGTGCTACCAACGGATTTATTCGTAAACCATTTATAACAAAAGGAGCTTTGCAAGGACTTATCAGCGGTTTAGTGGCTTGTACTTTATTGATACTTTTACAACAATTAGCGGTTCAGCAAATTGAAGGTTTGGGTATTTTACAAGAAACAGGAAAACTGATTGCCTTAATCATCGGAATCTTGATTATAGGCACTTTGATAGGGATTCTTAGCACTTTTCAATCAGTGGAACGGTATTTGAAGTTATCGCTTGATGAATTGTATTGAGATATAAATATTAGGAATTTTAAAGATGGCATTTTGCCAAATAATAAACAAAAACATGACAAATAAAGAAAAATTACCTTTTGGAAAAATTAATTACATGCTGATGATGGCTGGACTAGCTATTATTCTTATTGGTTTCTTTGTGATGAGCCTTGATAAATCAGAATTTGGCTTTGGCTTTCTGGGTTTAACCCTTGGACCAATTATCATTTTATCAGGATTTGCTCTTGAATTTTTCGCCATTTTGAAGAATGGCAAAATGGCTTAATCACGGAAAACGGTTGACGGTCAATGGTAAACGGTTCTGACACGATAAAAAAAACGGCATTTGCTCTATTGACCAAATGCAGTTTTTTTCGTTTTCCATGAACCGTTTTCCAGTCACCTTAACTATGCTACTGCAAAACTTGAAAGAGCCTTGGCTTCTAAAGTAGATTCACCCATTAAGTAAATATCGGTTGCACGAGCCGCTTCTCTACCTTCTGAAATTGCCCAAACTACTAATGATTGCCCTCTACGCATATCTCCTGCTACAAAAACTTTGTCAATAGCTGTTTGATATTGAGGTGCTTTTACGTTACCTCTTTCGTCAAATTCTAAACCTTTTTCTTCTAATTGAGCCAATAAACCTTCTCTTTGAGGATGTAAAAAACCTGCCGCTATTAATGCCAATTCAACAGGGATTTCACGCTGATTGGTCTGAACTTGTGTTGCCTTTCCATCTTTTACTTCCATCACGATATCCGCTAATTTCAAGCCTTTCAAATTTCCATCGGCATCACCCACAAATTCTTGAACGGCAATCGACCAATGACGATTTGCCCCTTCTTCATGTGAGGTAGATGTACGCAACATCATAGGCCAATTGGGCCAAGGCGTTTGAGTAGCACGCTCTGAGGGTGGCATTGGCATTACTTCTACTTGGGTAATTGACTTCGCTTTATGACGATTCGATGTTCCCACACAGTCTGAACCAGTATCTCCCCCACCAATTACCACAACATTTTTATCAGTTGCCAAAAGTTCACCCATCGAGTATGATTGTCCCGCATGGTTAGCAGTTCTTTCGATTTCAGCAACTCTTTTATTTTGTTGCGAAAGGAATTCCATTGCTGGATAAACGCCTTTTAAATCTGCTCCTGGGATTGGTAATGTTCTTGGAACGGTTGAACCACCTGACAAAACGATGGCATCAAAATCTTCTAATAAAGCGTCTGCTTTAATGTCCACGCCAATATTGACCTTAGTTTTGAAAACAACACCTTCTTGTTCCATTACTTCCACACGGCGTTGTACAACCCATTTCTCTAACTTGAAATCTGGAATACCGTATCTTAATAATCCGCCAATTTTATCAGCACGCTCAAAAACCGTAACAGTATGACCAGCCTTATTCAATTGGGCAGCCGTAGCCATTCCCGCAGGTCCAGAACCGATAACCGCAACCGTTTTGCCAGTACGTTTTGAAGGAATATTTGGTTTTACTAAGCCATTTCCAAAAGCGTATTCGATAATTGATTTCTCAATGTATTCAATTGCCACGGGAGGTTTGTTGATGCCTAAAACACAAGCAGATTCACAAGGGGCTGGGCAAATACGACCCGTAAATTCTGGAAAATTATTGGTAGAAGACAAAATCTCATACGCATAAGCCCAGTTTTGGTCATAAACAGCATCGTTGAACTCTGGAATGATATTTCCGAGCGGACAACCACTATGACAAAAAGGCACGCCACAGTCCATACAACGACTGGCTTGGTCTTTTACTTTTCCTGCTGAAAGGTCAATATCTATTTCTTTATAATCAAGGACACGTTCTGTGACGGGTCTTTTTTTAGGAGTTTCTCTGGTTACTTCTAAAAATCCTGTTGGTTTTCCCATTTTTTGATTTCGGATTGCGGATTTTTGATTTCGGATTTATCGAAACTTAAAATCTTATATTTTTAATAAATTACGAAGGGACAATTTTCTTGGGTGAACTTCCCGAAAGTTTTTTCTACTTTCGGGAAGTTGTATTGCAAATATTGTTCACTGATAAATGGTAATTTTAAGCTAAGTATCAATGAGCAATTTCTACTTGAATATCCTTGTAAACCACATTTTTGTCTTCTAAAACCTCTGCTAAGCTGATATTTCTTAGAGCAAGAGCTTTTTTGAAATCTTGTGGCATCACTTTTACAAATTGAGGCAAAATACTGTCCCAATTATCCAAGACGTTCTGTGCTGCGTCAGATTCAGTATATTCTAAATGTTGAGAAACGTACATTCTTAGGATGTTTTCGTCTTCTACTGTCAAGTCTTCAATGGCTACCATTTCGCCATTTAGTTTTGTTGTAAAGTCTCCTTTTTTATCCCAAATATACGCTACTCCGCCCGACATACCCGCTCCAAAGTTTCGTCCAGTTTCGCCCAAAACTACCACTAATCCACCCGTCATATATTCACAACCGTGGTCGCCAATACCTTCTACTACCACTTTTGCTCCTGAATTTCTTACACAGAACCGTTCTCCTGCCATTCCTCTCAAATATGCCTCGCCAGAAGTTGCTCCGTAAAATGAAACATTTCCAACTACTGAGTTTTCGGAAGGATTAAAAGTGGCAGTTTTGTCTGGATAAACTATCAATTTAGCTCCACAAAGCCCTTTTCCGATATAATCATTCGAATCTCCTTCTAATTCAAAGGTAATTCCGTTTACAGAAAATGCTCCGAAAGATTGTCCTGCAGTCCCTTTAAATTTGATATGAATGGTATAATTTGGTAAACCTTT
>JANPGQ010000042.1:0-7060 GCA_031423975.1 Cytophagales bacterium
AAAGACGTAGCATATTATTTGGAAACAGGTACACGTTCGTATGAGTACGAAAACAAAAAACGTTCATATATTGGATTCCGTTGTGCGATGAACCACCTGGGGCGTTCGTCAGGAAAGGAATTCAAATAATATAAATTAACACAACATAAAAAAGCGAGGGAAGCCTATCGTGCAACAACGAAATGTTCCCTCGCTTTTTTTGAAGAATAAAAACAGGTATTAGTCTTAAAATAAATTTATTTTTTAATCACAATGGAAAAAGTCGTAAACGTTATTGCAAGTTTTGCAGCCGCAGTAGTAATTTTTGGAGCATTAGCTAAAATCCTTCACTGGAATGGAGCAAACGAATGGTTGATGCTCGGTATGCTTACCGAAGTAGGAATTTTCATCATGTATGGTATTTTATACTTAGCGATGAAACCAAATCAAGATTATAATTGGGAAAGAGTATATCCCGAATTAGCAAAAGATTTTTCAGGCGAATTACCTAAGAGAAGTACAGCTCCAACATCAGGAACAGGTTTAACTGCTAAAATGGACGAAATGTTAGCAAACGCAAAGGTTACACCTGATATTTTTGATAATTTAGGAAAAGGAATGAAGTCTTTGACAGATACAGTTTCAAAAATTGGTGACATTACAGATGCAACAGTAGCCACTAATGATTATGCCAAAAATGTAAAATTAGCTTCTGGCGGCATGACTGAAATGAACAAAGCGTATGGTGCAACTATGAACGCAATGTCTGAAATGACTACTGCTACTACCGATGCAAAAGAATATCGTGTTCAGTTTCAGAAAGTTACGCAAAACATGGGAGCTTTAAATGCTGTCTATGAGTTGGAATTACAAGATACTAATAAACACTTAAAAGCAATGAATACTTTCTATGGCAACTTAACCACTGCTATGGAAAATATGGCTGATGCCAGTAAGGATACTCAACAGTTTAAGCAAGAATTGTCTAAATTGACAACCAATTTATCGTCTTTGAACAACGTTTACGGAAGTATGTTGTCAGCAATGAAAGGTAATTAAAACTTAAACTAAAAAGATAATCCTATAAGCACATAATAACATGGCAGGAATGAAAGAAACGCCCCGTCAGAAAATGATTGGGATGATGTACTTGGTCTTAACCGCTCTGCTTGCCTTGCAAGTGAGTGATGCCCTTTTACAGAAATTTGTACTATTAAATAATAGTTTGGAAACGGCAAATGCTTCGGCCGTACAAAAAAGTGGTCAGACGGTGGAAGGTATTAAAGCGAAAATTAATGACTCGCCTAATCCTGCACAATATGCCGATATTTTAGCAAAAGCCAACCAAGTCCGTAAAATGTCTGATGCGATGGTCGGCGAAATGGAAACACTCAAAGGGCAAATCATTGATAAAACGGGTGGTTACGATAAAGAAACTGGTGCTTTGGTAGGTATGAAAGAAACTGAGCAAGTTTATGAAATCATGATTGGTGGTAAAAAGCAAGGTTTGGCTTATGGCTTGAAAACTAAATTGGATGATTTTGTAGCTAAAATATCAACTTTTGCTGATAAAGGCACAAAAATTGATCCTTTAGCTTTGTCTGGAAGTGAAGACCCTGCCGTAGCAAAAGATGCTAACAATAAGAATAAAGATTTTGCCGAATTGAATTTTGCTGAAACTCCCGTTCCAGCAGCTTTGGCAACATTGAGTCAGAAACAATCAGAAGTTCGTCGTCATGAAGCTACGGTTTTAGGACAATTAGCGGAGAAAGTAGGTATCAAAGACATTAAGTTTGATAAAATCTTAGCAATGGTTTCTGCCAATTCAAATACGGTAGTAGCAGGTATGGATTATGAGGCTGAAATGTTTATTGCCGCTTATTCATCTGGAATTACGCCACGTATGAGTTTTAATGGTTCGTCTGTTCCAGTTAAAGATGGAAAAGGACAAATTAAATTCAAAGCACAAGGCGGTCAGTATGATGGTCGGGGACTTTCTAAGAAAACTTATACCGCAACAATTTCTTTCAACGGTCCAAGTGGTCCTGAAACAAGAACAATTGATAAGGAATATTTTGTTTTGAAACCAACTTATAACATTGAATCAGGAACGTTACCTCCTTTGTATTTAGCTTGTGCTAATAAATTGAGTATTGTAAGTGCTGGTTTGGGAGCATTATGGCAACCCAATATTACTGCCAATGGTGCTGATGTTATTGCAGGTGGTGGACCTGGAAAAATTACAGTTGTTCCAAACTCGGCTTCGGTAGAATTGAATATTAATAATGGAGGTATTTTGTTAGGCGTTGAAAAATTCAGAGTTCGTAGAATTCCAAAGCCAGAAGTTAAGATTTTTGGAAATGGAGGAGAATTGGACGAAAAACGTGGAGCAAGTGCCACTGGTTTAAGAAGTATTGATGCCCGTGCCATTGCCGAAGAATCTTTCAAAGCAACCAATCCCGATGATGCTCAATATCGTGTAACGGAAGTATATATTGCTTTGGCAAGAGGTCAGAAAAAAGTAGGAGACTTAACTTTGTCTGGTGGAGGAAGTATTAGCTCTTTATCTCAAAATGCACAAGCGGGAGACCGTTATTATATTGAAGTAAAGGGTGTGCAAAGAAAAAACTTCCGTGGAACAATTGAGACTATTCCTGTAAGTGTTGTAAAGAACATTCCATTGAACTAAAATATTTTTAGAAGTAAATCGTTATCAAATTATGAAAAAATAAGTTTACAAATACTTGAATATCAATTAATTGTTAAACTTGTCATTCCATTTTTTATGAAAAATCTTAGTAAAATTGCATTTGTAGCATTGGTATCTTTGACTACTTGCACATGGGTATCAGCCCAAGAGAAAGACAACAAAGGTAAAAACCCTGATTCGGTTCGTCCCATAGACGAGTCTAATATTATGTGGAAAAAACGTTTGTGGAGACGTATGGATTTGAACGAAAAACAAAACCAACCGTTCTTTTCAAAAGGTAACGAAATTACAAAATACTTAATGGAATGGGTACAAAGCGGTGTTTTGCAACCTTACAGAACGGATTCTTTGAAAACCAAAATGACCAAAGAGGACTTTTTGAAAAACTTGGTTGTAGAGGCATCTATAGGTGATAATGCCCTTTCAGATGCTGAAAAAGCCGCTGGATTTGGCACTGAAACCACTGGTGGTGCAACTACGGCAGGTGCCGATGACGGCTGGGGAGACCCAAAACCAAAAACGCCCGCCAATGGAACAACGCCAGCAGTTAATGATGGTTTTAATACACCAAAACCTGCCTCAACAACGGGAGATTTGTATTATGCTAAAGAATTATCAGTATTAGAAATTCGTGAAGATGCTATTTTTGATAAGCAACGTTCACGTTTATACTTTGATATTCAGTCAATTACTATTATTATTCCTGCCAACAAGACAACGGCTGGTTTCGATAAGACTGTTGCTTCTTTCAAATATAAGGATTTAGATAAATTGTTCCGTAGCAATCCAAACTGTGTTTATTATAACGAACAAAATGAAGCACAACACAAAAATATGGCAGATGCCTTTGATTTGCGTTTGCAACACGCTCGTTTAATCAAAATCGGTAATTCAAAAGATGATGATTTGGATACAGTTTATGGTGGCACAAGACAAGGTTTAGTGATGTCTCAGCAAGAAGAATATAAATTGATGGAGATGGAACATAATCTTTGGGAATATTAATTAGTGATTTAGTAAATCCTATAAAAAGAGACGATGCTTTGGTATCGTCTCTTTTTGTTTGTCTATACTTTTTCATTAATGACTGAAAGTTGTTCTCTGATTTTGGTGGCTCTGGCTTTGCCCATGAGGTTTTCTAATTCTTCAGGAGTGGCTTTATAAATATTACTGACCGTGCCGAAATGCTTTAGAAGTTTTGCTGCCGTCAGTTTTCCAATGCCTTCGATACTTTCTAACTGACTGATAATGAAGTTTTTAGAACGTTTATCTCGGTGTTTAGTAATGCCAAAACGGTGGGCTTCGTCTCTTAATCTTTGGATGAGTTTTAGGGATTCAGATTTTTTATCAATGTATAATGGAATACTGTCTTCGGGGAAATATATTTCTTCCAACCGTTTGGCAATGCCTATGATTGGAATTTTTCCGTATAAACCCAATGCTTTCAGGGCGGTGGTTGCCGCACTCAATTGTCCCTTGCCACCATCCACAATGATTAAATCTGGCAAAGGTGCTTCTTCTTCCAAAAGTCTCGTGTATCTGCGAGTAATTACCTCATTCATAGTGGCAAAGTCGTCTGGACCTACCACCGTTCGAGGGGTAAAATGGCGATAATCTTTTTTGGAAGGCATACCATTTTTGAAACAAACCATTGCCGAAACAGGATTTGTACCTTGAATATTGGAATTATCAAAACATTCGATGTGGCGGGGGACGGTTTTTATTTGCAAATCATTCTTTAAAGTCAATAAAATTCGCATTTTTGAATCTCCTGCACTTTCTTCGGAAGCCTTACTATCAGCTTTTTCTTTACGGAAATACAGAACGTTTTTTAGGGACATATCCAATAATTTTCGTTTGTCGCCAATTTGGGGAATCGTGTTTTCTACTCCTTTTAGTTCAACGGAAAGCGGAATATTAGTAATTACTTCTTTTGCCTCACTTTCGTATTTATCCCTCATTTCCCAGACCATCATCGTCAGAATATCTTCTTCTGTTTCATCCAATTTTTTCTTTACTTCCAATGATTGAGATTGGGTAATAAATCCATTCTGAACCTTCATAAAATTGAAGTAAATTGCCTCTTCGTCAGATACAATCGAGAAGACATCGACGTCTTTGATATTAGGATTGACAACAGTAGATTTACTTTGAAAGTTAACCAAATATGCCAATTTTTCCTTGAATTCTTGGGCTTCTTCAAAGGCTAATTTACTGGCGGCTTCGTTCATTTTATCTTCAAAATACTGCTTAGGAAGCCCCATATTACCTTTTAAAATGCTTTTAGCTTGGTCAATTTCAAGTAAATACTCAGGTTCAGACTGCAAGCCCTCGCAAGGTCCTTTGCAATTGCCAATGTGGTATTCCAAACACACTTTGAATTTGCGTTCCTCAATATTTTTTTCCGAAAGATTAAGGTTACAAGTTCTGAATTTATAGAGTTGTTTGAAGACATCTAAAATGGAGTACATCACCTTTAAATTGGCAAAAGGTCCAAAGAAAGTTCCCAATTTTTTATCAACTCGACGGATGGTAATTATTTTCGGAAAATGCTCGTTGGTAATGCAGATAAAGGGGTACATTTTATCATCCCGCAACAAAATATTGAACTTAGGCTGATGCTTTTTGATAAGCGTATTTTCCAATAAAAGGGCATCAAATTCAGTATTGACAATGGTGAATTCAAGGTTACGAATTTGAGAAACCAATCGTTTCGTTTTGCGGTCGTGCTGATTGGATTTTGCAAAATAACTACTTACCCGATTTTTAAGATTTTTAGCCTTTCCTACGTAAATAATCGTTCCTTCTTCATCAAAATACCGATAAACCCCAGGCAATTCTGGGACTTTGGCTAAGGCTTTTTTATAATCAAAATCGTTCATGAAATTGGGCTAAAAATTGGACTGACAAAATAAATAAAGTCCTTGTATTATAATAACGATTCTCTCGAAAAAGTTTCATTTACTCTTTTTCTCCGCCACTTAAAACAGCCTGTAAAATGGAAGCTCCTGATTTTACAATCTTCTGATTATCAAATAGTTTGTCCGCAAAAACTTCTAAATTTCCTTTTTCCGAAAGCCCAATTTTAACAGGTATTTGTTGAAAAGTATTCTCTTTTGTTTGAACAAAAATGAAACCCCCTTCACCACGCCTTACGATGGCATCTTCTGGTAGTGTACGAGCCGAACGATTACCCGTCAGGATTCGAGTGTTTACGTATTGACCAACGGTTAATTTCTCTTCAACTTTTTCACTACTTAGATGAGCGTGAATGTTGATACTTTTGGTATCAGTATCTACATTTTTACCCACTAAAAAAACCGTTGCCGTCATATCATTGTTTGGGAATGCAGGGTTTTCAATGACGATTTTCTGCCCGATTTTAATTTTATTGATGTCTTTTTCAAATACCTTCAACTCTAAATGTTTATGAGCATTTCCCGTAATTTCAAACAAGACATCGCTCGGTAAAACGTTTTTTCCAATGGCTAAATTGGTAGTTTTAATAAATCCATCAATGGGAGCAACCACATTGACAGTAGCATTAATGTTTCCTTTTCTGAGATTATCTATCTGACAGCCAATCATTTGCAATTTTAATTCAAGCCCTTTAATAGATGCTTTTGCAAAAGAAACATCGGCTTCGGCTTGTTGGAGTTTTTTCTTTGCTCCTACTTCTTCTTGGGATAAAACAGTTTGTCGGTCAAGTTCTTGTTCAGATAATTTCAGGCGACTTAGCGTTTGCAAATAGTCTTGTTGCATCTGTACATAATCCATACTATTGATAACTGCCAAAACGCCTCCCTTACGCACCAATGAGCCTGGCAATGTGCTGGTTTGCTTAACATAACCGTTAATTGGCACACTCACTGAAGCCATATTCATTGGTGGCACATCTACCATTCCATTGGCTTTAACATCCTCTGAAAGTTGCGTTTGGTCGAAATTACCTAAAATTATGTGTGCATTTTTCATTTGTTCGGATGAAAGTGTAACCACATCGGCAAGGGTCTCTTTGGTTTCTTCTTGTTTGGGAATTGGTTTTGAACAAGAGGACAAAAAAAATATTAACAACGACAGTAGCAATTTCGCATTTGTTGGTTTTTACACCAAAAAATCGGACGAAGTTTTGTTGGTCAAAACACCAACAAAGGCGGAAATTTGCTTTCGCACGTGTGGATTGGTGGAGACAGCAACCACGAGACGAAGGATATAACTATTAATTAATTTATTCATTTCCTATAATGGTTTCAATGTTGATAACAATTTGATTAAACCCCTGCAATTCAGATAGATAGACTTCTTTTATTTGCCACGCTTGGATGATGTTTTGGGCAAATTCCACGTATTCAATTTCGCCAGCTTGGTAGC
>JANPGQ010000043.1:0-1575 GCA_031423975.1 Cytophagales bacterium
AAAATATCAAAGAAAATCGTACCTTAAAAATTATGTACGAGCCTTACGAAGTTGCTATTCAAGAACGAATCATTAAACCTGTACTATTGAAACAATATAATAATCGTTGGTTTTTATTTGGGTGGGAGAGGGGGAAGGAGAAAATCCAAAACTTGGCTTTAGATAGAATTGTCAAGTTTAGTTTTTGGTATGAAGAAGTGTTGCCAAGTGGAGAGTTCAACCCTAAAACTTACTTTAAAGACATTATTGGTGTAACAGTCACCGATAATGAACTTGAAAATATAGTCTTCAGAGTAGGAAAGAATAGGGCTTATTATATTGAGACAAAAATGATGCACTCTTCTCAGCAAAAAATAGCTGAAGACGACTCTTCCATAACTTTTAGCATATCGGTAAAGCCCAATAATGAAATGTGGGGCAAGTTCATGGAACTGTCAGAAGATTTAGAAATCATTGAACCACAGAATATTAAAAGTGAAATGAATAGGAGGACCAAGGGATAGATAAAGCATTTAGTCTAAATCGTACACCTTCCTAATCACGCCAACCTCACTGCCAAACAAATCCAACACTTGATTTACCTTATCAAGTCGTAACGTTGTTTTTTCTTGTTCTAAATCTCGGACGAACCTTAATCCAACTCCTGCTTTTTCTGCCAGAATTATTTGAGTTAATCCTAAATTTTTCCTTTTTGCCTTAACAAATGCTGCTATTTTCATATCATTGAATTTTATACCCGAAAAGGTATAATTGTAGGTTATTTGTTGAATTTATACCTTATCGGGTATATAATCATACGTCTGATTGTTTCATTTTATAGTAATTTCACGTTGAGTTGTAATTCCATTCCTAAAATATCAGCCAATTTCAACAAGGTTTCCAATGACGGATTACCTTCACCACGTTCAACGGATACAATAGTACGAAGGGCAACTTCTGATATTTCAGCCAAATCTTCTTGCCGAATTTTTAGAATTTTACGCCTATTCTTAATTTGTTTGCCTAAATTTTGCTTATCCATTTGTGCATTATATTGCATAAAGTGATTAAGTGAATTGAAAAATGATACTAATAATGGGTAAAAGTGCATTTTGTTGCACTTTTGATATTTTCAATTATTTTATATTAACCTCCCACTCAACCATTGAAAGTCTATCCTTAATCTTTAAAAGCGTTGTCAAAATTTCTTTATCTTTCGGGAAATTACCAAAAACTAAGTTTCTAAATGTGCCATTGTAAGATTCTTTTAGAGACTTCCAGACGGTTTCAGTATCATCAAAAATTAGAGCCTTACTTGGGTGAAATTGAAGCCATGAATTATTATTTTTATAACTCTTCACATCATCATTTGCCACTCTCAGAAGCATCGTGTCAAAGTCCTTTGAATGAAAGAATGAGTTAATTTCTTTTATTTCTAACAACTTATGCAAATCGTAAGGATGGCGAACTTTATTTGCTAAATCAGTCATTGGTTCATTAGTATAAGAAAATCGAATCAAACTCATTATTTTCTCACAAAATGTACGTCTGGGGTCTAAAACCAAAACTTCAAACGGCATCAATCCATATTGTTCT
>JANPGQ010000044.1:0-11678 GCA_031423975.1 Cytophagales bacterium
CGTACCTCTGAAACCGTGTTCGGGAGCAAAAATCGTTTTGATTTTTATACCCAATGAAATCAAAGAATCTGCCAAATGCGTTTTGCCAATCATAGAGGTATGATTTACGACTAAAGCAACGGTTTTTCCTTTTAATCCTGGGACATACAGATTCATTTGTTCTGCACCAGTTTTTAAGTTTTTAGGAGCTTCGGCTTGGCTTGCGGCGCAAGCGGATGCAACAATTAAATAGAGAAAAATGAAAAAAGGATTGATATATCTATCTTTGAGCATATTTTTGATTTTTACAGGAAATCAACGTCATTTGCATTATAGAACAAATTTACAAAATACTGCATGAATTTTCCCTATTTCATCTCACAACGAATTCAAAATACTAAAACTTCCTCTTTTTCGGGTACAGTTACCAAGATTGGCGTGGGTAGTATTGCCGTGGGTTTGGCGGTGATGATTTTGGCATTTGCCATTCTGTTTGGGTACAAAGATGCCATTCATCAAAAACTTTTTAGCCTAACTGGACAAATTTCAGTTACTAAGTTTTCTTCTAATGAATCTAACGAAGATTATCCAATTACTAAGCAATCTGATTTATTTAAAAGGTATAAAAATATTTCAGAAATATCTCATTTGCAGACGGTTATCAATAAATCTGGCATTTTGAAAACTCGTCAAGATATTTTGGGAGTTATCATGAAAGGGATTAGTAAAGACTTTGATTTTGAACGTTTTCAACCCAATATTATACATGGACAACAGATTGATTTGCGAGATTCAATTTCTTCCAAAGATATATTGATTAGTAAAATCATTGCCAATAAATTGCAGTTAAAAGTAGGAGATACGCCGATTATTTATTTTTTGAATGCTCCCGACCGCCCACGTAAACTAAATGTTAAAGGAATTTACGAAACGGGTTTGGAAGAATTTGATAAAAATCTTATAGTAGGAGATATTCGCCTGCTTCAACGCATCAATGGTTGGGGCGAAGACTCCGTAGGCAGTTATGAAATATACGTAAAGAATTTTGAGCAATTGGATGTTACTGCCAAATTGGTGCAAGATAAATTACAACCCGATATGAAGCTGGACAAAATCACGAATACTTTTGGCGGTTTGTTCGACTGGCTAAACATGATGGATAGAAATATTGTTATTTTCTTGACCCTGATTCTTTTCGTAGCAAGTTTCAACATGATTTCGATTTTATTAGTTTTTATGTTAGAACGCACACCCATGATTGGTGTGTTGAAGGCTTTGGGAAGTAACGATTGGCAAATTCGTAAAATTTTCCTGTGGAGTGGTTTTCAGATGATTTTTAAGGGTTTACTTTACGGAAATATCTTAGGAATTGGCATTTGTTTACTCCAAAAAACCTATAAAATTATACCTCTCGACCCTGCCAGTTATTATATCAACACCGTGCCGATAACGCTAAATTGGGGCGTTATTTTACTCCTAAATTTAGCCACAGTATCATTGGTAGTTTTAGTTTTAGTAATTCCTACATTCGTCATTACCCGCATAGAACCCTTAAAAGCGATTATTTTTCGAAAATAAATTTTTTAGACCACAGATTTTGCGGATTTAACTGATTTGCACTGATTTTGGAAGTAAGTAAGTAATTCTATCAGTGAGCATCTGTCAAATTCGTTAAATCAGTGGTCAAAATCATCCCAACAAACAAAATGAAAATAAATATCCAAACCAAAGTAAATCAAAGCCTTCCCCATGTTTGGAAAGGGTTTGATTTAGACTTATTCAAAAAGCTATCTCCGCCATTTCCGCCCGTCATAATCAAAGAGTTTGGAGGCTGTTTGAAAGGTGATAAAGTGCATTTACAACTCAATTTCCTATTATTTAAGCAAGATTGGATTTCGGATATTATCGACCAACAAACTACTGATTCAGAAATATTTTTTATTGACCAAGGTACAACTTTGCCCTTCTTTTTATCAGCTTGGCATCATAAACATCGAATGGTAAAAGACGGTTCGGGAACAATTATTATTGATGATATTACCTTCAAAACCCCCACCATACTGACCGATTATATCTTCTATCCTTTGATGTATTTGCAATTTTTATATCGTAAACCAATATATCAAAAGATATTTTCTTGAAACGAAAATCCACTCTAATTTGCAAAGAGTGGATTTTTTGTGTTAATTCGTTTTAACAAACAAACTAATAAAACAAATGAAGCTAAACATTACGTGGAAAATTTTTATCGGGATGGCTCTGGGAATATTCGTTGGATATTTCATTCATAACCACTTCGATTTAGGACAATTTAATTTACAAAAAGATGCCGTTCTTGACCCTGAACAAGCAAAAGCGAATGATAGTATCAAAGAATTTAGTTCTTATCTTCAACTATTATCAAAGGTTTTTCTTCGGATGATTCAGATGATTTTAGGACCTTTGGTATTTTCAATTCTTACGGTAGGTGTTGCTAAATTAGGGGACTTTAAAGTAGTAGGAAGAATTGGCATCAAAACCTTAGGCTACTTTTATTTTGCTACCATTTTATCATTAATTACAGGTTTAGTAGCAGTAAATATTTTGAAACCTGGCAAAGTAATGACCCTTGATTTACCCGCTACAGGAACTGATACAGGCATTGAAGCTAAGAAAATGACCTTGGAAAATTTTATTACCCATGTATTTCCAAAAAGTATTTTTGAAGCACTTTCAACCAACGAAGTCTTGCAAATTGTGGTCTTTTCTTTATTTTTTGGTATTGCTTTGGCAGCCATTGGCGATAAAGGAAAAAGTATTACTAAAGCCCTTGACGCAGTTTCTGAGGTAATGTTTAAGATAGTAAGCTACGTAATGAAATTTGCTCCTTATGCTGTTTTTGGCTCGGTTGCGGCGGTTATTACGCAAAAAGGATTAGGGATTTTGGGAGGATATTTATATCTGATAGTCTGCTTTTTTGCTACCTTAGCCTTCTTCATTTTAGTCATTTTGCCAGCAATTTGTGCATTTATGAAGATACCCTATTGGAAACTTTTAGCTTATGTCAAAGACGCACTTTTCCTATCCTTCAGTACTGCCAGTTCAGAGGCTTCGATGCCTTTACAGATTGAACAATTAAAGAAATTTGGCGTTTCTGAACGCATCATTAGCTTTGTTTTGCCTTTGGGATATTCCTTTAATTTGGACGGTTCTATGATGTATATGACTTTCGCAACGGGATTCATTGCTCAAATCTATGGCATTGAATTAACGCTGGGTCAGCAAATTACCATGCTTTTGACTTTGTTGCTTACCAGTAAAGGTATTGCCGGCGTTCCTCGTGCATCCTTAGTAGTAATTGCAGGAACACTCACGATGTTTGGCTTGCCCGAAGAAGGAATTAGTTTGGTTTTAGCAGTTGATTGGCTTTTGGATATGGGTCGGTCGGCTACATCGGTTGCTGGTAATGCAGTAGCGGCGGCTGTGGTAGCAAAAATGGAAGGAGAACTTGTTTTACAGGAGTAAAGAATTTCTGAACTTGGATTCGTGGGATTTATGGATTTTTATGATTGGGTAAATGGAAACTTAATCTAATCAATCCTCTAATCCCACGAATCCAAATTCAGACATTATTATTTCTTCTTCCAATAAAAATAGAAAGGCAAACCCGTTGCCATTAATCCCAAACCTGCTAATGCTTCGGTAGGTTTTTCTATTAAGGTATTGACTATTAAGGCAATACAAAATAATATAAAAATGGCAGGAACAACAGGATAACCAATTACTTTGTATGGGCGAGGTGCATCTGGCATTTTTTTACGGAGAATAAATACACCCAAAGCCGTTGCTCCATAAAAGATAAATGCTGCAAAAATCAACATATCTGTTAATTGGTCGAATGTTCCCGAAAGTACTAAAAGCGATGTCCAAACTGCTTGAAGAATCAAGGCTTTTGATGGCGTATTGAATTTTGGATGAATATAGTCAACGGATTTGAAAAACATTTTATCGTTTGCCATCGCATAAAACAACCTCGAAGCCAACAGAATAGTGGTACTCGTACAATTGAATGTAGCTACTAATATCAGGCAAGAAATCAAAAGTCCTCCCGAAGAACCCAAAAAATGATTGACGACCGTAACGGCAGCAATTCCATTTTTAGACTCATAAATATTGATAAACTCGTCAATTGGGAGAATATATAGATAGACAAAATTCATCAGTAAGTAAATTACCATCACGCCCATTGTTCCAAAAATTAAAGCTAAGGGTAAATTTCGCTGGGGATTCTTCATTTCTCCCCCAATAAATCCAACACTCGCCCAACCCTCATAACCCCAAAAAGCACTCAAACAAGCTAACGCCAATGCCTTAAAAAGGGTTGAACCATTCATGGCGTTTGGGTCATATCTAACACTGTTTGTCGTAATATTATCCATGTTCCCGATACTTGACGTTAGTCCTAACACAATGATTATCAGCATAGTAAGCACCATCAACGCAGTCAGAACTCTGCTCAGATTTTCTCCTAATTTCAATCCTCTATAATTAAATAATGTTAGAGCAATAATCAAGGAAATAGCTACTAACTTAACGCTCAAATTATCAAAAAGATGTAAATCAAAGAAACTGAAATCAGCAATAGCTTTGGAGGTTTCTGGAAATGGAATTAAACTGTTTAAAGATTGAGCAAAAACGTAAGCAATAGAAGCAATAGAAGCGGTACGGATTACGGCAAAATTTGTCCAACCGAATAGAAAAGCAAAAAAACGATTATAGATTTTACGAAAATAAACAAATTCACCTCCCGAATCAGCTAACATACTGGCTACTTCGGCATTGGATAATGTACCCGCCAAGCTGATTAAACCTGCTATCAACCAAGCACTTAACACTAAAATAGGGGATTGTAATTCTGCTGACATGGCAGCAACTTTTTTGAAAACCCCCGTGCCAATAACGGAGCTGATAATGAGAACAATGGCGGAGGTAAGTCCAATAGAGCGAACTAATTGACCTTGTGGTTTAGGATTTTCTGGCATATTTAACAATTTGGGGTTTGTAATTTTAATTCAAATTAAGGATTTAAGGTCGAAATAACAAACTGTAAAATTTACTTTTCCCTGCGAACTGCCTTATTCTCACCCCCAATCGGTTTATTATCCGTCTCAAAAATAAAATTCCTATAACTTTCGTAAAATAATACTAAATTGAATTAATTATCAACCTCTAATTAGTACCTTTGTATCATATTATCAACACTCATAAAAATAAATCTATGAAAAAACTACTACCCTTCATATTTCTACTCGTACATTTTACCGCCAAGTCCCAGAAGATTAATGAAGCCTTCCAATTTCATATTAAGCCTGCAGTTAGCAAAATCAAAATTGATGGAAATTTAGAGGATGAAGCCTGGAAAAGTACGGATGTCGCCAAAGATTTTTGGCTCAGAATTCCAACAGATACCTGCCGAGGTACCAACCAAACACAAGTCAGATTGACGTATGATGATGATTTCTTGTACGTTTCTGCCATCTGTTTCAAGCAAAAAAATGGAGCCGTTACGGTAGAATCTATGAAACGAGATTATTCCATTCCTGCCAATGATTGCTTTCAGATTGTTTTAGAACCCTTCAATGACCTAACCAATGGGTTTTTGTTTGGGGTGAATGCCGCTGGAGCTCAATTGGATGCTTTGATTTCGGAAGGGCAAGTGGCAAATTTGAATTGGGATAATAAATGGTTTTCAGAAACTAAAAATTTGGACGACCGTTGGGTAGTAGAGATGGCAATTCCTTTCAAATCTATCCGATACAAAAAAGGAGAAACTCGCTGGGGTTTGAACTTCACCCGTAATTATCCCAATGCAAGGGAAGTTACAAACTGGACAAAAATTTCGAGACAATACCCTGGAATTACGCTCGCATACACGGGCGTATTAGCGTGGGATATGCCTCCTCCAACGCCCAGAGGTAATATTTCAGTAATTCCTTATGTTTTGGGAGGAATCAATAAAGACTTTCAAAATAATTCGGATGCTACTTTCAGAAAAGACTTTGGAGGAGATGCCAAGATTGCCATTACTTCAGCTTTGAATTTAGATTTGACGTTGAATCCCGATTTTTCGCAGGTAGATGTGGACAGGCAAGTAACTAATTTGAGTAGATTTGAACTGTTTTTTCCTGAACGAAGACAATTCTTTTTAGAAAATTCTGACCTTTTTAATAATTTCGGATTGGACGGTTTACGCCCTTTCTTTTCAAGACGTATAGGTCTGGGCGTACCCATTTCCTACGGTGCAAGGCTGAGTGGAAAACTCAACAACAACCTCAGAATCGGGGCGATGAATATTCAAACTAATTCTTTGGAATTGACGGATAGTACCAAACGTCCCAATCAAAATTTTACGGCTTTTGTATTGCAACAAAAAATCTTTAAAAGGTCAAGCATCGGTATTATGTTTTTGGATAAAGAGTCTTTAAATTTTAGCGAAAAGACTAATCAAGGATTTACGGATTTTAATAGAAATATTGGCATTGAATATAATTTGGCAAGTGAAAGCAATTTATGGACAGGCAAAGCGATGGTCATGAAGTCATTTAGCCCCAATAAAACGAATAATGACTTAATGCAAGCCTATACAATAAGCCATAATGGATTGCATTGGAACATAAATTTGCAGTACGAAAACGTGGGGCAAAATTATAACCCTGAAATCGGCTATGTGCCTCGCCGAGGATATTATCGTTTTTCGTCTCCTGTTAGTTATTATGCTTTTTACCCTAAAAAACAACGTAGTGGAACTTTTTACCACTATCCAACTTACGCATTTGATTATTATTGGAATTCTAATGGAGAATTGACTGATGCAACACAACAATTTGGATACGACATAATTCAGAAAACGAATAGTTATTTATCAACCTATTTCAGAACCAATTACTATAAACTTCAATATGAATTTGACCCAACCAACAAAGGGAGTAGTGATATACTGAAAGTGGGAAGTGAACACCGCTATAATACAATTGGCGTGGTGTATTCTTCATCGCCTCGAAAAAAATACACCCTCAAATTTGCAGGAGAATATGGAGGATATTTTGGGGGTGGAAGACTGTCGGTTATGTCATTAACGGTTGGCTACCGTTTTCAACCCTACGTAAGTATTTCGGCAAATATCAATAACGTAGTTATTAGTGATGTACGAGTACCTATCGAAGGGAAACCTGACAAAATGGTAAATACTAATTTTTGGCTCGTGAGTCCGAAAGTGGATATAACCTTTACTAATAAATTATTTTGGACAACCTTTGTGCAGTACAATGAACAAACCCAAAATGTGAATATCAATAGCCGTTTTCAATGGCGATATCAACCCGCTTCGGATATATTCTTGGTTTATACCGATAACTATTTGCCAGGCAGTTTGACGATAAAAAACAGAGCTATCGTACTGAAATGGACGTATTGGTGGAATTTGTAACACGGACACCCTTGTCCGTTCTAAAATAAAAATTCATCGAACAGATTGAAAATTTTAGGTTAATTTTGCAGTAAAAATAATCCAAAACCAATTTGTCAAGTTTTCTGTATAATATTTCCATTTATTCATACCAATTCATCATTTGGGTAGTAAGTCCGTTCAATAAAAAGGCAAAACTTTGGATTGAAGGGCGTTCTTCGATGTTCGATGTTCGTGATTCGTTGTTCGGAAATCGAATAACGCAAATCGCAAATCGCAAATCGAATTACGAACATCGAACATCGAAATTAGCATGGTTTCATTGTGCATCCTTGGGTGAATTTGAACAAGGAAGACCCGTCATTGAAAAATTTAAAGAGACTTTTCCAGAATACAAAATCCTATTGACTTTCTTTTCGCCATCGGGTTATGAGGTGCGTAAAAACTATGCTGAGGCTGATTATATTTGTTATTTACCTTCGGATACGCCCGTAAACGCCAGAGAATTTATTGAACATTTCAATCCTTCTATTGCTTTTTTTGTCAAATATGAATTTTGGCATAATTACCTCCGTATTCTGAACGAAAAGCAAATTCCAGTCATTTCTTTTTCGGCTATTTTCAGAGAAAATCAAATATTTTTTAAATGGTACGGTGGTTTTCAACGTAATATTTTGAAATATTTTACTCATATTTTTGTTCAAAATAAATCGTCTCTGGAATTGCTGCAAAGTGTTAATATTCAAAATGTTAGCATTGGGGGTGATACTCGTTTCGACCGTGTAAAAAAGATTGCGGATGCTCGAAAACAATTGCCCATCATTGAAACATTTAAGGATGGAAAGCCTTTATTAATTATTGGTTCGTGTTGGCAACAAGATTTTGCGGTGATTGCTCCTTTTTTGAATAAATTTGAGAAAGATTTGAAAGTAATAATTGCCCCGCACGAAATTCATGAGCAGGAGATTGAGAGTTGGAGGAAGGAATTGAAACACAATTCAATTAAATATTCAGAATTAGGAAATTTAATTAATAAACTTCCTAACACCTTAATTATCAACAACATCGGAATGCTTTCATCTCTCTATCAATACGCAGATTTTGCTTGGATTGGTGGAGCTTATGGCAAAGGTTTGCATAATATTTTAGAAGCGGCAACCTTTGGATTACCCATATTTTTTGGCAATAAAAAATATAAAAAATTTCAAGAAGCGGTTGATTTAGAAGAACTTGGCGGAGCGAAGTCAATTGGTAATACGGCGGAATTTGAAACAGAATTTAGAAAATTATACGATGATTTAGTTTTGAGAAATCAAAAATCAGAAATCATCAAACAATATGTGAAAGAGAATATAGGCGGAACAGATATGGTGATAGAATTTGTTGAAAACTTATGAAAGGATTAGTAATGCGTTCGACGGGTTCATGGTATGAGGTGCTTGATGAAAACAGGCACGTCTGGAAATGCCGTTTGAGGGGAAAATTTAAAATAAAAGGTCTCAAAACCTCCAACCCAATTGCGGTTGGGGATAAAGTCGTTTTTGATATTGAGGACAAAACTGAGAATACTGGAAATATCTTTGAGATAGAACAACGTGAGAATTATATTATTCGTCAATCGGTTCATAAAACGGCTCATGGGCATATTTTGGCAGCTAATCTCGACCAAGCCGTAGTGATTGTTACCTTGAATTATCCCCGAACTTCATTAGGTTTTTTAGATAGATTTTTGGTTTCGGCAGAGTCGTTCAGAATTCCAACTATTATTGTTTTCAATAAAATTGATTTACTGTCGAAAGAAGAAAAGGATTATTTGATTGATTTGGCTACGATGTATGAAGAAATTGGGTATTCGTCTTTGTTTACCTCAGCAACGGATAATATTGGTATTCAGCAATTTAACGATATTTTAAAAGATAAAATTTCCTTAGTTTCGGGTCATTCGGGCGTAGGGAAATCAACTTTGGTTAATCAAATTGCTCCGAATCTTGACTTGAAAACCTTAGAAATTTCAACCTTTGCGAACAAAGGCGTTCATACGACAACCTTTGCTACCATGTTTGAAATCTATGAAAATGCTTACATTATTGATACGCCAGGCATTAAAGAATTGGGATTAATTGACATTGAAAAATCAGAAGTTTCTCACTTTTTTCCAGAGATGAGAAAATTGCTTAATCAATGTAAATATCATAATTGCAAACACCTCAACGAACCTAAATGTGCTGTAATTGAGGCAGTTAAGAACGGAGAAATAGCCGAAAGCCGTTACGCCAGTTATTTGAGTATGATGGATGATGACGATAATAGGCGATAAAAAATCTATAAATCTGAAAGCCAAGTTCCTTTTTCGATAGGTGGACTTGGCTTTTAGATTTAATGTTATTGGGTATCTTTTTTCTCCTCTTTCCACGAACTTTCTCTCCAATGCCCACCCCATTTTGCTTTCATGCGTTCACGGTCTTCGGGTGACATATTTTTCATGCGTTCTGCCATTTTATTTTTCCAAAAGTGCATTCGGTTGCCTCCCCAACCTCCACCTCTACCAAAGCCTCCGAATAGAATTTTTGACAAGACTAACAAGCCTAATGCTTGCGTGAAACTAATTACTTTGAGTCCGAAAATGGCAGGAATTAACCAATTCCACAAATTCATGACTACCAATCCACCCACCGCTACAAACAGTAGTACGAAGGTTATTACTTTTAAAACTTTAAATGCTTTCATCTTTTTGAATGTTTATTTTAATTAAAAACTTCCTGATACAAATAGCTTAATCGTTCTCGCAAATACTGAACCGCTTGCCGTTTTTTGGAGAGTAACGTATTTAGATTTACCCCCGTGATTTCGGCAATTTCCTTGAAACTCTTTTCTTCCAACTCATGCAATTCAAAGACTAATCTTTGGTCGGCAGGGAGTTCTTCAAGGGCTTGCGAGAGTGCTTCTAAAATCATTTCTTGCATCATTGGGTCAGCGTTTGAATTATCGGGAAGCATATCAAACAAAGATATTTTTTCTTCTTCATCATTGATAAACTGTTGATAATCAATTGTTAATGTTTTTTTGCCACGATACAAATCATTGATTTTATTACGAGCCACCATGTACAACCACGAAACCATTTGCTCAACAGGTTTGGTAAGGCGATACATTTCAATTAACTCATAGAAAACCTCTTGCAGAACATCATCGGCATCATCGGAAGACGGCACACGGCGACGAATAAAGTCGAGCAAACGTTTTCTTTCGCTATGGACAGTTTCCTGAATTTCCCGATTTTGTTCTGTGGTTGTCATAATTGGATAACAAAAGCTATTTGATTGGGAAGACGCACAAATGAAGATTTTATTGAGATTTGTGGATGGGTGGTGGGAATTTGGTTTGGGCGGTAATTGGGGAGGAGGAAATGAGAAAGGTAAGTTAGGACGACTTAGTTTTTATTTTTGTATTTACTGAGGACAACGTAAAAAAAAATAAAAAATGGTCATTACGTTATGTAAAGACCATTTTTTATTTTTCAAAGGTTTGATTTTACCCGATTAGGAATTTTTGCTTTCTGCAAAATTTCCTTAGCTTTTGCAGTTTTTTTAGGAAATAAATCTACTCCCTTTAGTGATAAAATAATTTCATCACTAATATGTCTTTGCTGTGATATTGTACCTTGAAATGCCATTTTAAAGAAATTTATGATGTGAATTTAAAATATTTTTTGGACTAAAAATGCTTCGTAGGGTATATTTTTTTGAAAATCTTCCCAATTGTCTTCTCTAAATCCTGAAATTTTATAAGTTTTTGAAAGTAGTATAAAATTAGAAGTAATAGCAATTTGATAAAGCCTAATACGTGAAGGTGAACTTCCTGTTATAAAAACAGTTACGTTTGGGTTTTCATTCAAAAAAATATCTAAGATTTTTATTACTGTTGCAAGAACTTTTACCATATCACCATTGTCGCTCACAACCTCATCATCAACTTGTAATGTAGCTTCAATAAAATCTCCAAAACCAAGATTATATTGCAATTCGTCCATTTCTTGAAAACGAACCATTTTAATTATACTACCTTGTTTGCCTTCGCTAATGAATGTATAGATTTGGTCAAAATCGGAAAATTGAATTTCGTAAACAGGTTGATTCATTGATAGTGGTTATTTATTAACGATACTTCCATAATACTTGTGTTTTAGGTTTAGGAGCACTTATTTTAAATGCACGGTCCTCCTAAATCACCACAGCATCAAAAACCCCCGTCAAAA
>JANPGQ010000045.1:0-2622 GCA_031423975.1 Cytophagales bacterium
GAAAGACGGTTTTCGTGAAGCTCATATTTCAAACGAAATTCAAAAGCGAAGGGATAAATTTTTAGACTTTCTTCATCATGCGTTAGCAAGAATATTACGCTTTCGTCAGAGGCATTTTCGACCATAAAATCACGTTCACGAGCGAATCCATGACGGGGTAAATGGTATTCCTGACCTTCAAAACGATACAAATTATCCTTCAAAGCTCCCACAATTGGAAACAAAACGGGCGATGATTTCCCCCAAAAAATAGCATCCGCCGACCACATATATTCAGTCTGGTTTTTTTCGTTAAAAACACTAAATAATTCTGCTCCTTTGGGATTTATTTTTACGGTAAGGTTTTGATTTTTAAGGATTTGCATATTTATGGGTATATGGTTTTTTTATATTTTTGTGGAATTATTGTTGAAATTATTGAAGAATCAAATTAATACTAATCAATTTTCAAAGGTGGACCCACCACTTTCATTTCGTGGTCAAGAAAAATTTTAGCCATTTCTTGGGGGCTTGGTTCGTGGTCTAAATTAGACATTGTTACAAAAAACTCTTCCAATTTTCCTGCGGGCTGAAACGTTACATTCATTTTGCCTTTTTCAGAAACCTGTGTCCAAGCATGAGGTACGTTTCGAGGTAAAAAAATACTTTCTCCTGTGGTCAGATTGTATTTATCTTCCCCAATTTGGAAATAATAGGAACCTTCAATAACATAAAATACCTCGTCTTGAAATGGGTGAATGTGCAAAGGCGTACCCCTTCCTTGTGATAGAGAGGTTTGTTGGAATATTGCCAAGCCTCCATCCGTGTCTTTACCAGATATTTTTACATCTAAAACATTAGAATTTACACCTTTTAGTTTGATATGCCCATGAAATCTGCCCTCTCCATCTTTCACTTTGAAGCCTTTTCCTTCCCTTGTGAATTTATTTTTGATTTCAGCAAAAGTTAAAAATGGCATTGTTAAAATACCAATAATTGAAGCAATAAATTTAGTTCTTTCCATGACCTTATTTTTTAGAATGATTGAAAATTTATGTAAAAATTAATGGTTTCTGAAAATACCTGTGGGACTATTTCAAAATTACTAAATTTTGGTGGTGGCTACTAATCATTGAGCCAATCGTTAGTAAACGGTTTTATAAATGCTCTCAGCCCCTCCATACTTTTCCGTATCTTTGTCAAAAAAAATAGCGATGAATCTCAAAATACAGCAATACATTCAAGCACTTCAAGAAAGCATTTCCCATAATTCTTTCATCAAAATATCATTAGGAAATTACAAAGGTTCAGAACAGGATTTAAAGAATATTTACGTCAAAAGAATTCTGATAAAAAAGGAAGAAAAGCTAAGTTTTACCTACCGCTATAAAACCCGTGACATCGTAAAAAATTATGCGATTTCTGAGGGAATTACTCTTGTGGAAACTTACTTACAAGAAGGTTTTCAAGTGGGAATGTTGTTTACAATTGAGTTTGAATTGACAATAGAACAGCTTAATAATCAGAAGGTTGTGCTACGAAAAACAGAATCATTGGATAAAAAGGTAGCCGTTTCTTTGGAACATGACCGTACAAAAAAACGACTGATTCAGCCCATTGCAAAGTCCTATTTGCACGAGTTGAAAATTACGGATGCGGAGGGAAATGTTTATAAAAATGCCCAAGATAAATACCGCCAAATTAATCATTATGTCGATATTTTGAGTTCTTTAATCAAGGAATTACCCATCGATAAACTCCAAAAAGTGGTAGATATGGGTTCGGGAAAAGGCTATTTAACCTTTGCTTTGTACGATTATCTGACCAATGTTTTGCAAGTAAATCCATCCATAATTGGCGTAGAATTTCGCCCCGACATGGTGGAATTATGCAACGGAATTGCGTTGAAAACAGGCTTCACAAACCTAAGTTTTGCCCAAGGTACCATCGAAGATTATGACAGCACCAACACCAATATTTTGATTGCCTTACACGCCTGCGACACCGCCACCGATGATGCTATTTACAAGGGAATAACCGCCCAAGCCGATTTGATTGTGGTTGCACCATGTTGTCATAAACAAATCAGGCGAGAAATGGAGAAAAACAAAGCCAAAAACGACTTAGATTTCTTAACAAAATACGGTATTTTTATGGAACGCCAAGCCGAAATGGTAACGGACGGAATCAGAGCCATGATTTTGGAATATTTTGGCTATAAAACCAAAGTTTTTGAATTTATTTCCGATGCCCATACGCCCAAAAATGTACTTGTAGTAGGCATAAAAGGCAAAATTAATCCTAAAAAACAAGCGGAAATTTTAGAGAAATTGAAGGCTACCAAGGCGTATTTTGGGATTGATTATCATCATTTGGAGCGGTTGGTTTGGTCATAAATACATTCCCAATCTACGTCTGACTGCATATTAGTATTAACGGATAAATCCATTGGAATACAATTTTGGAACTCTGAATTATCGTCAAATGAATCTAAATCAATACCTATAATATTTTTAGGGTATGTTAATGTCCCGTCTTCATTTTCAACAGCATTAATCATTTGTTCATTATTATAGTATACTCCATTATCTCTATCTAAGTATCCATCTAATTTTTTATTTTCTTTACCTTTAACTGTTAATT
>JANPGQ010000046.1:0-1648 GCA_031423975.1 Cytophagales bacterium
GCAAACGCTACTCATCGTAACCCATGACCAAGCCTTTGCCGATAGAACCCATCGGATAATTAACATGGAAGATGGGAGAATAATAAGTTGATAAATTTTACTTTTAAGTAGTATGAAAAAACTCTTAATAACTGGTGCAACGGGTAATGTTGGTATGGAGGTAATTAAATCTCTTCAAAAAATTCAACACCAATTGGATATTTTTGCGGGTGTTCAAGATGTGGAAAAGGATAGAGAAAAGTTGAAGGAATATTATCTTATTTCTGAAAAATTCGATTTCATGGATGTCAATACGTTTGAACCCGCTATGAAAAACTGTCAAATTCTATTTTTATTACGTCCCCCTCGAATTTCAGATACTGAAAAATGGTTTAAGCCTCTCATAGAGATTGCAGAAAAATGTGATGTCAAACACATCGTTTTTTTGTCGGTTCAGGGTGTTGAAAAAAGTTCAATAATTCCGCATCATAAAATCGAAAAACTTATCTTAGAAAGTGGAATTCCTTACACATTCCTACGTCCTGCCTATTTTATGCAGAATTTTACTACTACCCTTCACGATGATTTGGTAAAGAAAAAACGAATTTTTCTTCCCGCAGGTAAGGCGAAATTTACCCTCATCGACGTTCGAGATATTGGCGAAGTGGCCGCAAAGATCATAATTGATACTACGAAACATATCAACCAATCTTATGAATTAACTTGTCAAGAAAAATTGTCTTTCCAAGAAATGGCGGATAAATTAAGTGTAGGTTTGGGGATTAAAATCGAATATATTTCTCCGAATTTAATCAATTTTTTGATTCAAAAATTAAAAGAAAACGTGTCTTTTGGCTATATTTTGGTGTTAATCATGCTTCACTATTTGCCCAGATTCCAACAAGAACCGTTTTTTTCAAATGCTTTTCAGAAAATTGCGGGTAGAAATCCAACCTCTTTTGATCAATTTGTTGAGGATAATAAAGAAATTTTATTGGGTTGTTAGATGCGATTTTTTACAATCAAAATAACCAAATACTTCCTACCTCTTCCCTTCAAGACAATCTTCACATAAAAGAGAAAACACTTTTTTATTAATCTCAAAGGTCTCATAATCAGTGAATTATACAAACATTTTATAAAATCTTGTAACACTTCATCTTAAATACTTCCTCACCTTTGTTAGAATCGAAAACATACATATACAAAGATGGAAATTATAAAACCAACCCAGTATCTGGGAATTTGGATGGATCACTCAACGGCTCATTTAATGGAATATACCCGAGATTCGATGGAAACTGAAACCGTAGAATCAACCTTTACTCACCAAGATAGAGAAGAAACCTTGAACCGAAGCGAGTCGGTAATGCACAACAAGGAGCAACAGAAGCAACGACTTTATTATAAGGAATTAGGGGAAATTATTAGAAAATACGATGAAGTTCTCCTCTTTGGTCCAACAGATGCAAAGAATGAACTATTCAATATTTTGAAGGAAGACCATCATTTTGACGAAATCAATGTTGGGGTTGAAAATGCCGATAAAATGACAGAAGACCAGCAACACGCCTTCGTGAGAGGATATTTCGCTAAACATTTTTTCAATTGAAAAAGCTAACATTCGGTTTAATTGGCTTGGCTTTATTATCCAATGCCTGCTCGCCCG